>NZ_JAOQJN010000001.1:369618-415174 GCF_025567085.1 Bovifimicola ammoniilytica
CGATTTAATGATTTTTATAATTATATTTAAGTTTTAATTCAATGAATTATCCTGATACATAAAGTAAACAACATAATTTTTATAAGCATATTTAATATAAACCCGGCTATCTACATAGTATACTACTATCTTATCATCATCATAGGTTTCCATTTCAATATATTTTTCACTTTCCTGCATTTCACTTTCCTTAATAGGTTTAGCATATGTCATTTCATTATATGTATTTATGAATTCAGTTTTATCAATATTTTCTAAAGCATTTACCTGAAATTTGTAAACATTCTTTTCTGTTTCTTCTGGCAATGCTTTCTTGCAATACAACTCTTTGTCCTTTAAATATTCATATATATCAGTCTTGTTCTTTATTTTATATGATATATTATCTAATGTCATTTTATCATCTGACTTGATAACCATTTCATATTCGAGAGTTCTATTTTCTTTATCATTATATATTTTAACTTTGTATACATTAGAACTTGTATAAAACAATCGTTCTATGATATTTTCCTTATGCTTCTCTATTCGTAATTTGTTAAGATTATCTATTATCTCTGTGATAGTTTCCTTATTTACAATTTCGCTTGTTTTATTATGATATTTAATCTCTATATATTCTACTTCATCGTAATTAATATTTATCTGTCTGCTTTCCGGTTTATTAAAGACTTTATATAATATTATTGATAAGCAGATTACGCATACTATTATAAGACTTAAGATAATTATTTTATGTTTTTTCTTCATATAGATTCTCCTACCCTTCAGTTTTTTTGCTTAAAAAAAGATATGGAAAAGTGTTTTTTAATATCTTCCCAATTTCCTTTTTGATTTAGGTGAAATATCCGGTAAAACTATCTTTATTGATGGTACCAAGATTGAGGCAAATACCAATAAATATACTTTCGTATGGAAAAAGACTGTTACTAAAAATCAGGAAAAACTGACTGCGAATGTAATCGCTGAAAGTACTCTTTTAGCAATTGCAAGAAACATAAATAAACATCATAATAAGATTCAGAATGGGAAGACAGGAACACATTTATTTCCTTTAAAAAGTGCCTGAATTTAGAAATATCAAAATATAAATTTGTAGAACCTGTATAGGTTTATTAAAGTATGCCAATTTTTGGAACATCCCACTTATTTTAATAAATATAGCTTCATTCTAACACAGATTATAAAATAAGTATAATAAAAGTAAATTAGTGAAATAGGACAAAAAAATGTCTAAAAAATGAAATTGAAAATCTACTTGAAAAATCACAACATAAGTGTTAAAATTCATATCTGTTTGGGAAATCAGGTATATATAATAAATAAGAAGAAACATATAAATGACAAAGATGTCGCCTGGCAGAAGTTAGGCGAATTATTTTTGTGAATTTATAAAAGGTGAAAAAGATACTAAAGAAAGGATAAGACCCAGATATTTTCACTTTTTAGTTGGGCAATATCACGTATTCCGTGATAAATCGGTATATAAAAATGATAGCAAAAATAGTTGCAGTTTCAATTTTTTTACTGATGTTTGTCCTTATAATTATGGACAAAATCGAAAGACACATAGTTACTCTGGTGTGCGGTGTTGCAACCATAGGTATAGTGTTAGGGGGATGTATGCATAGCATGCATGCGATTATTGAGACATTGAATGTTAAGGGAATATTTACATTAGATTTCTGGTATCAGTCAGGTGAGGCAACAGAAAGTTCAAGTGGTATTAATTGGGCAACCATAATATTTATACTTGGAATGATGGTTATGGTAGAGGGAATGGCGAAAGCAGGTTTCTTCCGCTGGTTGTGTATGACAATTGCAAAAGCAGTACATTACAGGGTTATTCCTATATTTTTGACATTTATGATTATGTCATCAGTTCTTGCAATGTTTATTGACAGTATAACGGTAATACTTTTCCTTGCTGCTGTAACTGTTGAGTTAGCAGGTTTATTGAAATTCAATCCGGTGCCTATGATATTGGCAGAAGTATTTTGCGCCAACTTAGGTGGCTCGGCTACAATGTGTGGAGATCCACCTAACATTATTATTGGTACATCATTAGGTTATTCATTTGCAGATTTTATATCAAATACAGGTGTGATAGCAGGAATTTCCCTTATTGCTATAGTAATATTCTTCTATTTCTGTTTTAGAAAAGAGCTTAAAGCAAGTGAAGTAGCTATTGGCCAGATAGATGAAAGTACATATCCAAATCCGAAAGATGCGATTACTGACAAAAAAAGATTTATTTTTAGTTGTATTATATTTGCTTGTGCTATAATATTATTAGTAACACATGCTCAGACAGGACTTACGGTTGCATTTATTGGTATGTTTATTGCGATAGTTACTTTATTAGTCGCAGGAAAGTCTATTAAATCACTGATAAAAGGAATTGATTATAAAACACTTCTGTTCTTTATTGGTTTGTTTATGGTTGTTGGCGGACTTGAACAGACGGGTGTGTTAGAAGTCATAGCTAATTTTATTGAGAAAATCAGTGGTGGAAATGTTAAGATGATGGTTGTAATAATCATCTGGATATCTGCATTTGCAAGTGCATTCATAGATAACATTCCATTTGCGGCAACTATGATTCCTGTAATTAAGAATCTTTCGATTGTATCTGGTGCAAATCTGGCAGTATTGGCATGGGCATTGTCAATGGGAACAGATATTGGTGGTAGCGCTACACCAATCGGAGCATCAGCAAATGTTGTTGGAACATCAGTGGCAGCTAAGGCGGGACATCCTGTAGGCTGGGGTAAATATTGCAAATCAGCAGTTCCTGCAACTATGATGGTACTAGTTATTTCAACAGTATTTATATTAGTTCGTTACTTTTAAATAGTACGGATAAGGAGTAGTGTGAAAATACGGATTGATATCTGGTTTTTTACACAGCTATTTGTGCCGCGGGCGCCACAAATAGCATCTATCGCAGAGCTAAATCTGGTATTTAGCTTGCGGTTCCTCCGGCAGTTTGAGCCTGCGGAATGGAGATTAGTATGGAAAAACAGATTATTATTTCAGTTGGTCGGGAATTCGGAAGTGGTGGTCATGTTATTGCTGAAGAATTAGCTAAGAGATTTGATTTGCCATTTTATGACCATAACTTATTAGATGCAATTGCTTCTGAGAAGAATGTTAATGCAAAAGAACTTGAGAAATATGATGAAATTCCAAAGAATAAATTTTTTTCGAGAACTGTAAATGGATATAGTAATTCACCTGAACAAAACATTGCAAATATGCAGTTTGATTATCTTAAGAATAAGGCTTCGGCAGGTGAATCTTTTGTCGTTGTAGGAAGATGTTCAGAGACAATGTTAAAAGATTATGCTGGTTTGATAAGTATATTTATTCTTGGCGATATGTCTGAAAAGATAAAACGTATAGCTCAATTACATGATATGTCAGAAGAAGAAGCACGAAGGCTGATTATTCATAAGGATAAGAAACGTAAGGCATATCACAATTACTATTGTGAAGGTAAATGGGGTGACTCAAGAAATTACGATTTTTCAATAAACAGTAGCAAGCTAGGAATAGAAGAGACAGTTGATGCTATCGAAGATTATATAAAAAGACGTATGAAAAAGTAATTGAAAGATTAAAATAATTGCACTAGTTATTTTATGTAACATTATAAGTACATAGAATAAATTGGTGCAATTTTTATTATAATTTATTCAAAATTCTCACATACATATGTAGCTTATATTTATCTGTTAAAGTAAATTTGATATATATAAATATTGAAACACCTTGTAAGAATTGTGTAAATTTGTAAGATATCTTTTTTCGGCTTAAATTTTGTGTACATTCAACAGACATACACTTAAGCCGAGATGTCCGTCTATGACACACGCTTTCATAATTCCTTTATCTAGTGCAAGTAAATGCCGTCATCTGCAAAGTCTATTACGGTGCAGCTAATCAAACGTGCTTCGCTTGAACGGTGATTTACTGCACCGATCTTTTGCATCTGACGGCATATAACTTGCACACGATACGTCATAAATCAAGTGTGTGGCATAGACGAACACATCGGTTTAAGTGTATGGCATTGAATGAACTCAAATCATCAAAAGAGCCGAAAAAGATAACTTACAAATTAGCAATTCTTACAAAAGTTTCGATATTTATATATGCAAATTTACTTAATACAGATAATTTAATTATAATATGTATGTGAGAATTTTGAATAATTTATCATAAAAGGTAGTTTTGATATTTTCTATGTATCTATAATACAAATGTATATATTAAAGTTCCTATAACACCTGTGCCAAATATAATGGTTATGGCATTTAACTTAAATTTTCTAAGTAAAATCAATGCACCGGCAAATAGCAATGTTTCAACATATCTGAAGTTACCTGGTGAAATACCATGTTTATCTGCATTAAATAGAGCAAGCAGAAGTATTGATAATCCTGCGGAAGCAATTAATGCAACTACAGCAGGACGGAGAGCAGAAAGAATAGTCTGTACTGCACCTAAGTTCCTATATTTATAATAAAATCTTGCAAGTATTGAGCATATGATAAATGATGGGAGTATACAACCAATTGTGCAGATAATTGAACCCGGAAGTCCAGATAATTTTGTACCTACAAATGTAGCTGCATTGATAGATATTGAACCTGGTGTCATTTCTGCTATAGTAATAAGGTCTGTAAATTCAGACATAGTGATTAATTTATGAATCTCCACAATCTGATTCTGGATTAATGGGATAGCAGCATATCCACCACCAACTGAGAATAAACCAACTTGTATAAAGCTTATAAACATTTTTAAGAGTAACATTATTTAGCACCTCTTTTCGTAGTATCAGATTTTAAATGTTTTGCTTTAATGGTATCGGTTAATGCATTGATAATACCGATTATAAGACATGTAAATATAATAAGCATTGCACTAATATCGAAAAACCACACTGCAATAAATGATATAATCATAAGACCTATGTAAAGAACTTTTTTGGTCTTGCAGACATTTTTAGCAAGATTAAGTACCACATCAAAGATTACAGCGGCAACACCTGCACGCATTACCTGTAGGGCAATTGCAATTGTTTTGTTGGCACAGAATTGTTTATAGAAAATAGCTACAATGGAAATTATTATCATAGGTGGAAGTGAAGTCCCGATTATTCCAATTATGGAACCTAATACACCCGCCATTCTGTAACCGATAATTACAGAGGCATTAATGGGAATTGGGCCGGGAGATGATTGGGAGATGGCTGTTATATCAAGCATTTCATCTTCATCAAACCATTTTAATTCCTCAACAAATTTTTTCTTCATAAGAGATACAATTACAAATCCACCACCAAATGTAAATGCACTTAAAGTAAACATAGAGATAAATAATTGCCACAGCATTTTTGGTTTTGATGATGCATTTTCGTTAGAAGTATTAATATTCATTTTTATGCTAATCCTCGCTATTCTGTTAATTTTCCGAAAACAATAATACAGCTATTGACTTAATAAGTAAAATATATAATAATTATAATATATATAAGTAAAAACCTATATAAAGTTTATCATAGTGACTAAAATGCTAGAAAGGAGGGAGACAGTGACCCTAAGGCATTTAGAGATTTACGTAAAAGTTGTAGAAACAGGGAGTATGAGTACCGCTTCAAAAGAATTATTTGTTACACAACCGACGGTCAGTGGTGCAATATCCGAGTTAGAAAAGGAATATAAGGTCGTATTATTTGAACGTCTTAATAAGAGAATCTATATTACTAAAGAAGGCGAAAAGTTATATATGTATGCAAGAAAAATGTTAAGTATTGCAGAGGATATGGAACGGCAGATTGGTTCAAATGAAGATAATTCACCTGTAAGAATTGGCGCTACCGTAACAATTGGTACATGTATGTTGCCGGAATATATTAATCAATTTTCAGGACATTCATCTAATGTAGACATTTCCAATACCAGAAATATTGTACAACTTGTGTTGTCGAACAAGTTAGATGTCGGGCTTGTAGAGGGACGGGTAACAAATGATGATATACGTTCTATTTCATTTATGAAAGATGAGATGATGTTTATATGCAAGAAGAATCATAAGCTGGCAGGACGTAAACGTGTTAATCTTGAGGAAGTTTTAAGATATCCTCTGATTCTAAGGGAGAAAGACAGTGGAACAAGAACAATCATAGATGAGGCAATCGAAAGTAAAGATAATCTAAAAGCAAATGTAATATGGAACTGTAATAATACGCAGGCAATTATAAATGCTGTGTTATCAGAAATTGGTGTAACGATTTTATCACCAAGTCTGATAACAGGATATGATGAACTATGTGCAATAAGAATTAAGGATGTTAAAATAGAAAGAGATTTTCAGTTAATAATTCATAAAGATAAATATGTGACAAACAAGTTGCAGGAATTTATGGATATTGTGTTGAATAAGTAGTGAAGAAATATAGGAGAATAGTATGAAAAATAGTGCTGATGCGATTATTTTTCACACAGCTAATTGTTTCGGGGCGAAAACAATTAGCATATATGTCAGATGAGAAATCGCTTTAGCGAATTTCTCATCGCCTCCTCTCGACAAAGTCGCTCGGAAATGAGGATTAGTATGAAAAACAAAAAAGCAAAAAATACAAAAAAATCATCATATATTGATTGTTATTATATGAACACTAATGAAATCGGCAGCAGAGATTTATATGAGGCTATCAGTGAGGTGGCGAAGAATAAGATAGAATTCTGGGAGGCAGCCGATGTTATAGAAATTGAACTTGGTGAGAAATCAAGTATAGACATAGAAAAACTTTCTATGTTCCGAGATGTAGATGATAAGAAATTCCTTGATACTCATAATGTAAATGTAATATATGGTATAAAAACAGATTCAGAACACAGAGAAGATATGGAGAAAATATTCAGAGACGTTGTTGGAAAAATTGGTGGTTTTGTCTGCTCAGATTCAGATGATTTTATGCCGATATTTATAAGGTAACTGATAAAAAGAACATATTAAGGACGTGAATTAAATGCAGGATAAATTGAGAAAAACAATGGGTGAAATCTGGCGTTCTATTAAGGAAAATAAGAAAAAAGTAATTTTAGCAGCTATAGTTGTAGTTGCTCTTGTTGCTATTATAACCATTCTATTATTAAACCGACAAAGAAGTGTAACGGCATCAGCTGGTAATGCATCAGGTGGTGAAAATGCAGTCAAAAATACGGAGATTACAACGCCTAAAGAGTCTGATGAAACTTCTAAGGCTCCGCAGGAAGATGATAGTTTGAAAAATAATAATGAAGAGGATAAAGAAGGAGATAACAGGGAAAATAATAATGAAACAAAGACAGAACAGTCTGATAACAATAATAATCAGGTAGTGGGAAATGTTGTAACTAATCCAAGTGGAAGGTTGAAAGTAACAGGCTCTAAGCTTACTGATGCAGCAGGAAATGTCGTACAATTAAGAGGCATAAGTACACATGGAATAGCATGGTTTCCGGATTATATTAATGCCGAATGTTTTAAAGAATTACATAATAATTTCGGGATAAATGTAATCAGACTTGCAATGTATACCGCCGAATATAATGGTTATTGTACAGGAGGAGATAAGAATTATCTTAAGAATCTGATTGATAAGGGTGTAAGATATGCAACAGATAATGGAATGTATGTGATAATTGACTGGCATATTTTATCAGACGGTAATCCTAACACATACATAGGCGAGGCAAAACAGTTCTTTAATGAAATGGCATCTAAATATGCTGCAAATAACAATGTGATATATGAAATCTGCAATGAGCCCAATGGTGGTACGAGCTGGCAGGATATTAAGAATTATGCAAATGAAATTATTCCGGTAATACGTCAATATGACAAAGATGCAGTGATATTAGTAGGAACACCTAATTGGTCGCAATATGTAGACCAGGCACTTGCTGATTTGATAACAGGATATGAAAACATTATGTATACATTTCATTTCTATGCAGCAACACATAGAGATGATATGAGGCAGAATGTGCAGGATGCTGTAAATGCCGGATTACCTGTATTTGTATCTGAATTTGGAATATGTGATGCTTCAGGAAATGGTGCTATTGATGAGGAGCAGTCAGGTAAATGGATTAAGATGCTAAATGATAATCAGATTAGTTATGTTATCTGGAATCTGTCTAATAAAAATGAAACCTCGTCGCTCATAAGTTCAGCTTGCAATAAATTCAGCGGATTTACGGTAAATGACCTTAGTGAATGTGGTAAATGGTTCTTAAAATTAATGACAGGACAGTTGAGTTTACCTGAAAACGCAGGAAATATTTCAAGTAATAATCAATCAAATACCAATCAGTCGCAAGGTGGTAATCAGACAACTTATGGTATGGTAAATGTAGAAAATTCGGCAAAGGTTGTGAATTCGTGGCAGGCAGATGGCAAGACATATTATCAATATGAGATAACAGTTACGAATAATTCAGGCAAGACTTGTGGAAGCTGGAAGACACAGATAACTTTTAGCGAAAATGCGGAATTAAAGGATAAATGGAATGGTAATTTTGAGGTAAATAATAATGTCATTACAATAACATCAGTGGATTATAATGGAACTTTGACAAATGGTGAATCAACTGGTAATATTGGAATAATTGTAGGTGGAAGCAGTAATTTGAAAATAAAATAATTAATTTCGAAAATGTATTACGAGGAGATATAAGTGTAAAAAAATCCTGATGCTATTTTTTTACACAGCTATTTGTTTCGGAGCGAAAGCAAATAGCCATTATGGCAGAAGAGAAATCACCTGCAGAAATTTCTTTTCGACTCTTCGCAATAAATCGCTCAGAAATGAGGATTAGTATGAAAAATATAAATTATTCTTTAAAAGAGGTAAAAGATGGCTGTTTAATACTATTGCATAGTAAAAAAGAAGTAGTTGTTAATATAAATGATATACTTTACATAACAATGAATAGAAATATTGCAGATGTTCATACTTTAGATGATAATATATATCATATAAGAACCACATTAGAAAACATAAAGCAGGAGTTGGAGGATAGATTTGTCATAGTTCATAGAAGCACGATGGTTTCAGCTATTGCAGTCTACAAAGTCAGCGACAGAATATATTTGTCAAATGGTGAAGCAATTGATTATGTTATTCGTAAAAAGAAAGCAATAAAAGAAGAAATCTCGGGAAAACAAAAGAAAATTATAGGCAGTTTTTCAGAAGATAATGTGCCGAAAAGTTATGAAGAATATCGTAATTATTATAAGAGTTATGAACATATGCCATTTGCATTTGCTGATATTGAGATGATATTTAATGATGAATTTCATGCAGTAGACTGGATATTCAGATATGGAAACAGGGAGCTGGCAAGACTTGAAAAGATTCCGCTTGATGATTTAATAGGCAAATCGTTTGGAAGTCTTTTCAGTAACATGGATTCGAAATGGTTAAGGAGTTATGAGCAGGCAACGCTATATGGCAAGAAATTAGAGATTATCGATTACAGTCCTGAAATAGACAGATATCTTAAAGTAATATGTTTTCCTACTTTTAAAGGACATTGTGGATGTATATTATTTAACATTGAAGAGATAGAATTTGCAAGGAATAGTAATGATGCAGAAAAAGCATTGATGCTTTATTTTGGAAAAATGCCGGAGAGACATGGTTAAATTGCTCTCCGGCAATTTTTTTACTTACCAGGAAATTTCGTTGAAATTATCCTGGTAAGTAAAAAACGCTCCGCGAAGATCGCACTGCGGCGGAGCAGAAAATGTTGCTATCGCAACCCGCCGCAGGTGGAGAATGTAGAATATTATGAACTTACATTCGATGTGGCAAGCGGAGCCAAATTTAAAATTATTAATAAAGCAGCAAGTGTTGTTATTAATAATGTAACAGGTGCTGGTGAATCAGAAGGAATATATACACTTCAGGATACAACTGCAACAATAGACATTTCAACAACTGTACCGGAAGGTGACATATGGATTGGCGATAATGGCTATGTAATTGGTAATTATACAAAAGATACATTTATGGCATTAACACAAGATGAGTTAATTTCAAATAATAATCTGTATATTGGATATGATGCAAGTGAACGTACTATACATGATGCATCTGCAAGTAATGTCAATGTAAGTTTTGAAATTATAACAGATGTGAAAAATATTGTTGTGGAAGATGTTGAGAGAGTTACAGGAAGTGAAAGAAGTACATTAACGTTTACTAGTCGAACGAGTATTGATATTGGTAAAGCTTCAACTAAAATTACAGGTGATTTAAGCAATGCTTTGAATTATCCTAAAAATCTTAAGCTCGTAGGTATGAATTTTTGGGCAAAGAGCTGGGAAGGTGGTTCATTAAATATAGAGTCAGGTTCTAATGCAGTATTTGATACATTGGGTGATCTTGATAAGTTTATTGTGAAAAATGGTTCATATGCTACTGTCGGAGATGAAGAAAGAGTAATACCTTCTCAGGGAGAGAATGATGAAAAGCTTATTTCCATAAATGTCAATGAATTCCAGACTGTTTACAGCAGTGTAGTTACTGCACCGAATCTATCAATTAATTCAAATGGAAATGTTGAAATAGGATATGGAAGTTTTAGTGCTGAAAGTGGTTCTTCGTTAGATGCAATAAGCGTTAAAGTAACGTCTACAGGTGACGTTATGTGTCGTCAATCATCAGCTGTTAAATTAGCTGCTATAGAAAAAGCTAACAATTTGACAGTAACTGATAATGGTATATTAAATGTAAAATATATTGGAAATTTAGCAGATGTAATAATAAATAATGGTAGTTCACTTATGTTATCTGATGAGTCAGAACATAAAGCAACTTGGAAGTCGCTTGCGGCAGATTCGGGTGGAAAAATAGATGCACCTAATTTAAAACTTACAGTAACAGACGATGCAACATTTAAACATAGTTCATTTACATTAAAAGCTTTAACTGTAGGTGGAAACTTAGTTGCTATGGAGTCAGTAGAATTAACATTAAAGACGATAGGAAATATAGGAAATATTATATTAAAAAATGGAGGAAAGATTATTGTTGAAGGTACGTCAGATGACTATGTAACATGGACTTCAATAGATGCACAGTCAGGCAGTACCATATCAGCTCACAAAATGAGAGTTAAGCTTACATGGAAAAAAGTTTTGCTTGCTTCAGGTGGCAGGATAGTAATGAACTTAAAGGTTTAGAAAACGGAAAAGAATATACTATATACCAGAGATTAAAAGAAACAGATGAATATTGTGCTTCTGAATATGCAACCATAACATATACATTTGAGGCTGGTGAACATGAATTCTCGGATGAATATACAGTTGACAGACCGGCTACTTCAAAGGAAGAGGGTATTAAATCAAGATATTGTAAACATTGTGATGAAGTTACTGACATAACAGTAATTCCTAAATTAAAGACAGGCTGGAAAAACATTGATGGCAAATGGTATTATCTCGATGCAGACGGTGTAATGTTGACATCAAAATGGATAAGAACAAATAATAAATGGTATTATCTGGACAAAGACGGTGTAATGCAGACATCTAAATGGATAGCCGGAAAATACTATGTAAAGGCCGACGGAACAATGGCTGTTTCTGAATGGGTTGACAATGATAGATATTATGTTGGCTCAGATGGAAAATGGATTAAGAATTACAAAAATTAATCATTATAGGAAAATATAATAAAAAGAGAAATTGCACTTTGAAAAGTGTCAGTTTCTCTTTTTTAGATTCTAACAGTTAAAAGAAAGTGATATTGGTAAAAAGGTTATGATGAAAGTATAAAAAAAAACTAAAGATTTACCTTTATTATAAGTTATGGTATAATTTGGTCATTAAATGTCGAAAATGAACTTAATTTTGTTAAGAAAAATGTTAAAAAAGATGCAAAAAGGGTACAGATGATAAGGTTCAGGAATTAAATAAAATATAAGGAAGCAGGGTGGATATAAATGCTAAGGATAGCTATATGCGTAAACGACAAAAAAACTTATGATTTAATAAAAAAACTATATGAATGTATAAGTGAAGATACGATAAAAATATACATTTTTAATATTAAAGATGAAAGTATAAATAATTTTAATGAGGCTGATTATGATAAGATATTCTTTGTGTATGAAAATGAAACAGAGAGTATAGTGCAGAAAATACCTGAAGGAAAATTTATAAATTCTTCGTATATACAGGAGATTAATCCGGAGAATATAGAGTATATTAAGGTAGATAGTGTATATACATATATAAAATATAAGAATATAGAAGAGTTATATATGACAAGACGTTCAATAAGAGAGTGGCAGGAAGATGATAAATATGAGAATTTCATCCGTATTAATAAGAAATATTTAGTGAACCTGAAATATATTAAAAGTATAAATAAACATACTGTTTTATCAGGAGGAAAAGTTCTAGTTACTAAAAGAGGATATATAAAAGAATATAATAGGATATTAAAAGAATACAGAATAAGAAAATATAAGGAAAGTATTGATAATACACAGGATATTTAGAGTAATAATGTTATGGTTAATTATATTGAACGAGAAAAATACACTTTATAACAAAAAAATACACTTTACAACAAAAGTGATGAAATGATAAGAGTAGGCTTATATAATGTAGATATACGTATAAGAGAATACTAACGAGTTAGTTAATTACATTGGTAAATGCAAACTAAAAATGAATTTAGGAGGAGAGCATATGGAAAAATTATTTAAAAACAAAAAGATTAAAAGAGTAGTTTCACTCTTATTGATGCTTGTAGTATTAGGAACAAGTATGGGATTAGAAAGATTTGTACAAGTTATTTGGGCACAAACAACCTACATTAAGATTTACCTGAAAGATAATACGATTGAACATTGGTTGGGAAATGATAATGCAGTTATGGAATTGGTAGATAATACATCAGGACATATTCACTACAGAATGACGAAAGAAGATAGTGAAACTTGGAGTGTTAAGGTTCCGGATACAACATATAATGTTACATTTAACCGATTAAGTCCTGATGGTAATACACAATGGAATTCATGGAGTGCAGGAGGAAGAGATAGTAATAATGTATATTTTGCAGATGGTGGAGAATATGGTCATTGGGAAGTAATGGAAGATGATAATGAAGAGAAATATTTTCATGCCGGAGACATTGTATATTTGGATTTGACACAGTTTGTTGCATGGAAGAGTAGCGATGCATTATTGTATATTAACTTTACAGGAGCATCTAAAAAGGAGAATAATGGACAGGATATTAATCTTTCCAAAGCAGATAAATCACAATATAATCCAAAGAAAGTTGATATGGAAGTTACAGAAAATATATATGCATATGTTGTAGGCTTTGAAGATGAAGGTTCAACAGAATTACGTTTTTGGAGAGGAAATAATTCTACATTATGGAATTGTTCAATAATATTGAGTTATGATGATTATGTTAATGGAGTGAATTGTGTCAGAATAAGTAATTGGGACAATGAAGGCTCTTTAATAGAGACAGAACATAAAATGGATACTGAAGTTGATAGTGATGGTGATGGACTTCCGGATTATTACGAATACATTCACAATACCGATATATACAAAGCAGATACCGATGGAGATGGATTAACAGATTATCAGGAGATTAATGAGACAGCAACCAATCCTAATATGATGGATACAAATGGAGATGGAATAATAGATGCTGATGAGGATGCTGATGGAGATGGCTTATCGAATATAGATGAATATAGGGTAGGTACAAGTAACCTGACTGTAGATACAGATGGTGATGTATTAACGGATTATGAAGAAGTAGTTATCTATGGCACTAATCCAAATGAAAAAGACACAGATGGAGATGGTGCAGAAGATGAGTGGGAAATTATACATAACTTTGATCCTTTGGTATACAATGATACCTTTATAGTAAATGAAATTGTAACAGGTAATAATACGAGCGTAGATGTTGAGTTAATTGCTGCTGGAAATAGTGCAGAAAGTTTTGAAGTAAAGCTTCATGAAAATGATGAAGTATATGTTAATTCAACTATTCCGGGATATTTGGGAAGTGGATATGATTTTTACATAGATGGTGAATTTGAATCTGCTAAAATAAAATATTATTTTAATAGTGAAGAGTGTCAAACGGAGGGATTTAATCCGGTAGTATATTATTATAATGAAGATACAAATGAGTTAGAAGAAATAGCAACAGAGTGGGATGGTACAAGTAATTTTGTAACAGCACAACTACTACATTTTTCAACATATCTTTTATTGGATAAAACAAAATTTGAAGAAATCTGGGATAAAAAGATTAAGGTAGACAATGGTGAGAATGCTAAATTAAATATAGCATTTGTAGTAGATTTGTCAGGAAGTATGTCAGGTAGTAAATTAACAACAACTAAATTTGCTATCAATTCATTTTTGGATATTCTAGAAGAGAATGATAGGGCAGGACTTATTACTTTTACAACCTATTCAAATGTAATAAGTAATTTAACTACTGATATATCATCACTAAAGGAAATAGTTAATAATATGCATGCATATGGAGATACATCTATATATACAGGACTAAATGGTGCAGTAGAAATGTTGTCAAATGATGATGAAAGTGGATATGATATAGTTATTGTGTTTACAGATGGATATGATTCATTATATACTACATATGATGCAGATTATAGAAGTATTGTTGATAAGGCAGTTGAAAATGATATTTGTATATATACAATTGGAATCGGTCAGGTAGATACAGGGATACTTACAAAGGTTGCTGAAACAACAGGAGGAAACTATTATCATGCATCAGTAGTTTCAGAACTTGAGAAAAAAATGAATGAAGTAAAGGAAGAAACAAAAGAACTTACGAATGATACAAATGGTGATAATATTACTGACTATCATACAAAAATGATATGTAATGGTTCGTTAAGATATTCGACAGGTGCGGCAGTAATCGGGTTTGCCGGCAATTATGAAAAGGTTCAGGAAAATGCTGATTATGATGGCGATGGACTAATAAATGGTGACGAAATTACCATTGGCTCAACTTCAGGTGGCAGACCGTGTGTCATAATGATATCTAATCCTATAGATAAAGATACGGATAAAGATGGATATACCGATAAAGAAGAGAAAAGGAACGGAACAAATGCATTTTATCCTGATATTAATAAAAATGATGTAGATGCTTTGTTTAAAGATTATTATCTTGCATCTGTATTTGCAGATGATTATGAGAAGAATTACGAAACGAAATTCTTACTTCAGGTGGGAAATTTGATTACAAACTTCAAATATTCATATGTAAATGATTATCGTAAAGCATTGATATTATATATTCAACAATATACGGGAGCAACCTATCAGGATAAATTAACAAGTGCTATAAAAGCAACATATGATTCTGCATTATTTGATATGCTTGAACAGGGAACAAATTATGTCCTTTCTTTTTCAGATGTATTAAATCAAACAAAATACTCTGTTGATTATTTCGCGGCAAAACAAAGTGTAGTAGATTGTTGTAATAAAATTGCATCATTAAGACAAACAGTTGCAAGTATTCAAAATTATAGTCAGTTAGCAGGATATGATGATGAATTAGTACAAACATTTGTAAATATACAAACGCAAATTGCAGAACAGAAGGAATTACTTAATAGTGCCAATAGTGAATTTGTAAATATTTTAAATGAAATGAAGTTAAATGGAAAATTTGCTGAGGCAACAGGAAAGTTAGTAAATAAATTACCAGCATCTGTAGTGAAATTTATTAATAAAATGGGCACAGATAAAGTAAATTCATTATTAACATATGGAATAATTGCATTAGATACTGGCATTAGTGTGTTAGATACAGTTTCAATATATGGAGGCTTAGATGCCGGATTTATGCAATGTGCAGAGATTGATGAATTTCTAGAGTCAATTATTGAAAATAGTGATATAAAGGAAATGAGAGAAGCTGCATCTGATGTGAAGAAAATGTTAGAAGATGATTCTAAAACAATGTATTATGGGGCTATGTCTGTAGTACAAGATGTTGTTAAGGGAATAGGTATTGCAGGAACTACATGGATACTAACTCATATTGGACCAATGGGTTGGGCTGCATATTTGGGCTGGGGACTTGGAAATCTTGTATCTGGTACAGGAAGAGTTGACGAAAAGGCACTTGGCATTATAGCTTATGGTAATGGAGCAAAATGTTATTCAGAAAGCATAAAGGAACATTTAAGTAGTGATACTGATAAATTTTATATGTGTCCGGAAGAATTAAAAGGACAGCTGCAGCTTTTAGGGCAACTGAAGATTGTAGGAGAGGATAAGTTTTGTGAGACAGCGAAGAGCAGAGGTCCTTTTAGAAAATTTTTCGAATGGATAATATCTGGCGAATCACAGGCAAGTATCAATGCCTATGGCAGGGAAAATATTGAAGAAATAATCTCTAAATGTGATAATATGGGAATATTTGTAGAAAAGAAATTTGAAGGAAACTATCTATATGATTAATACTTATGCTAAGAATGAAGGTGAGAAAAAATGATTGGCGAAATTGTAATTTCAGGATTCTTTTTATTATATTTTGTCATTATGTATTTGTCTAAAAAAATGAACACCATAAAAACAGTTGGAATCTGCAAGGAAATTTTAAATGCTACTCGTGCGTGCGAAGGAATATTTGAATATGAAATAGACGGTATCTACCACTATAATGCTGAAAGCAGTTCACATGTTAGCTGGCTTAAGGAAGGAAAAAAGTATACCATATATGTCAAAAAAAGTAATCACGAAAAATTTGTTTCAAAAAAATTATTTGTTGATTTGATGTTTTTTATAATTGTTGATGGTAGTGTTTTTGCTTTTTTGTGTTATGCTGAATTTATACATGGATAGTTAACACTAGGGAATTTTACTTGACATAATGACAACCATTTTTGTGGTTATGGGAGAAATTAATATTATGAAATCGGAAATACCAGAAGTGGTAAGTATAATTGCTATAATATGTCAAATATTGGTGCATTTGTTATAGCATATATTGAAGAAATAATTTCTAAATGCGATAATATGGGAATATTCGTAGAAAAGAAATTTGAAGGAAACTATCTATATGATTAATGTTTATACTACGTGTGAAAGCGAGAAGAAATAAATGATAGTTGAGATTTTAATATCGTTGATTATAACTTTGGGTTTATATTTTTGGTATTTATCTAAAAAAATAAACACTATAAAAACAGTTGGTATTTGTAATAAAGTTATAGATGTTACTCACGGATGCCAAGGAGTATTTGAATATGAAATAGATGGTATTTACCACTATAATGCTGAAAGCAGTTCACATATTGGCTGGCTCAAGGAAGGAAAAAAGTATACCATTTATGTTAAAAAGGATAATCATCAAAAGTTCGTTTCAATAAAAGTGTTAATAGAGTTGTTGTTTTTGACAAGTCTTGAAGGTATTATTTTGATACTTCAAGTAATTTTAGTAGTTTATGATGCATTATAATAATTGTTTCATTGATAATAAAAATTTTTATATTTAATATAAGTATGATATAAAAACACATATTTTATTTTTAGAAAGTGAGAAAAAATGATTAGTGATATTGTAATGTCTTTGATTGGTACTTTAGTTGCTTATTTATGGTATTTGTCTAAGAAAATAAATACCATAAAAACGGTTGGTACCTGTAAGGAAATTTTAAATGCTACTCGTGCGTGCGAAGGAATATTGGAATATGAAATAGACGGTATCTACCACTATAATGCTGAAAGCAGTTCACATATTGGCTGGCTTAAGTAAGGAAAAAAGTATACCATATATGTCAAAAAGGATAATCACGAAAAATTTGTTTCAAAGAAAGTACTAATGGAGTTATTGTTTTTTTGTAATGATTTTTTTGATTTTCTTAATATTTTTTTCTATAATGTATTTATATTTGGATAGTTAATACTAGGTCAGTTTATTTGACCTAATGACAACCATTTTTTGTGGTTATGGGAGAAATTAATATTATGAAATCTTTTATGGTAGAAATGAAATATACGAAGCAATAAAAATATGGTGAAAATATGGAGCGTGTAAAATGAAAAAAAGGAAAATAGTTATTAGTCTGTTAATTCTTCTCATTATCTTTCTTCTTATTAAGACTTTTTTGTTTAGAGAGACACTATATATAAAAGATTTTGATTCAGTATCTAAAGACTATACATTAATAAAGGATATGCTTTTTAAGTATTATGATAGAGAAAATAATTCTGAAATGTTAGTTTTAGTTATTGATGACAAAACATATGAGTTAAAAGAAAATGATACTGGTAAAGAAGTTAATATGAGTGAAGAGGAAAAAGAATCTCTTAAAAAAATATGTGAAACTTCATATAAGGGACACTATGATTTCTTGTGGGTAACAGATTACTATATTATATTTTGGCAGGATGAAACGAAAATGTATGGAGTAATTTATACCAGAGATTATAAAAAATCAAAAAAAGAAATTAAATCCTGGTATGGTGACGGAATACAGTTCAGAAAAATTAAGAAAGGCTGGTATGAAATAGGCCATTTTGGAATATAAATTTTTGCAATTATTTGTTACCTATAACTCACATATGAACACAAGAGGAGAGTTTCAATCGCAAAACTCTCCTCGATTTTTTTGAATTTAATCACTATAAAATATAATCACTAATCTTCATTAACATTAGCGCGTATTGTAATTCCATTAACTTCAATATGGTCATTGACGGCAATAACAAGACATTGACGGCCATCAATAACACGGGTTTCGACTAAGTCTGTTCGCTCAGGATTGACTTTGATTACAACATCAGGAGTTTCAATATTGAATTTCCTTACATTTGTTACATTTGAAGCTAAGAAAGTAGGAGATTGCTGTTCTTCAGCGACCACATCAAGCTGTTTTTCTAAAACCTCAAGTTTTTCATTAGGAATATCACTTTCTTCAAAGACGTGTTTAACTTCATTGGTTGTAAGAATTAGTGGTTCAGGTTCGTCTTTGGTTTCCTCTATCATTTCGTTCAGAGTTTCGTGAATGGTTTTGATTGTATTAAAGTCACAATCTTCGCCGAGAGTATTCATAATAATATTATTGAATGTTTCTTTCTGGCTTTCGGCTGTCATTGGTGCATTTGTACCGAAAATATTATCTACAAAAGAATACTGTAATTCTTCAGGGTTCTTTGAATAGTATAAAAGGCTGTGGATATCAGTATTTCTATCATTAAATGCTGGAAATAAGAATGCATTTGCGGGAGCAGCAACAATCCAGTCTCTTACACGTTCAACGATACTGTTTGTGTCAGCATCATAACTGAGTCCTGATTTGGCAAGGTTAACAGGACAGATACTGCAGAGAATGTAATCATAGACATTATCAGAAGAATCGAACATCTCTGAACCGTCAGATGATTTACCGGGAATATCATAGATGCCATGGATAAGAATTATGTAGTAATTTGAAGCATAAATATAGTTCTCTACAACTTTTTGATAGAATTCATCTAAGAGTTCATCATCTTCAAGCCCACTGTCTTTGAGTTTAAGAAGAAATTCCTGCTTTCCGCCTGCTTTCTCTTCATCAAGTGGAAATTCCATATTAAGAAGATTTTTACCGATTGAGCCTGAAAGTGAGTGCTTAAAAATGTCAAAATATTTAAAAGCCTCCTCTTCAGAAAGGGAATGAAAAGCCTCCTTAGATTTGAACTTGATTTCTTTTTCACCATCAATATAGCAGCCGCATATTCTTGTAATAACGGAATTCTCAGGGTTTAATGTTTTCTTGATTTCGGATATTTCCTTTTTATTCATACAATTCAGATAGTCGTTATAATTCATATGTTTTGATATTTGGATTAAATATTTGAATTAAATATAACTATCTAAACCTCCTTTCAATAAAATGTTTTGTGAATTTTTAAATATAGTTTCATAATAACATAAAATCATTATTGATAAAAGACAAATAATTACTTTACTAATTTAATAACCAAAACTATAATAAAACATAAATTGTAAATAAATATACATTAAATTCATGTGGGTTTAGACCTTTTGAACCTGGCATAAAAAATAGACTAGATAAATGTTAATTGCAAAATAATGGAAAGAAGATGAAAAAATGAAAATGTCACAGAAGAATCAGGGAATTATGTACATAATTATGGCAGCATTTTTCTTCGCATGTATGAGCTTTTTCATAAGGAAAGCCGGAGATTTACCGACTATGCAGAAAGGCTTTTTTAGAAATGTTGTTGCGATGTTTGCGGCTGCAGTAATGCTTTTAAGGACGGAGGATAAATTTAAGATAAAGAAGGGAAGTATTCCATCATTGCTAATGAGAGCAATATGCGGAACTATCGGTTTGATATGTAATTATTATGCCATAGACCATATGAATATTTCTGATGCCAATATACTTAATAAACTTGCACCGTTCTTTGCGATAATTATGTCGGCTTTAATACTTAATGAGTATGCTAACAGATTTGAGTGGAGTATGGTTATTGTAGCCTTTATCGGTGCATTATTTGTTGTAAAACCAACTCTGGATATGAAATGTATTCCTGCTGTGGTAGCTGCAATTGGAGGTCTGGGAGCAGGAACCGCATATACATTTGTAAGAAAATTAGGTAAACAGGGTGAAAGAGGTCCGGTCATAGTAATGTTTTTCTCAACATTTTCATGTATTATAACATTACCATTTGTGATTTTTGATTTCCACCCAATGACATTGATGCAGTTGATTTATCTTTTGATTGCCGGAATCTGTGCGGCAGCAGGACAGTTTACGGTTACACAGGCCTATGCTAAAGCACCTGCTAAAGATATTTCAGTATTTGACTATTCACAGGTATTGTTTGCAGCAATATTAGGCTTTTTATTCCTGAATCAGATACCTGATATATATAGTATTATCGGATATATTATTATAATTGGTGCTGCAATTATTAAATGGATACATCGTGATTAATTATAAATATATTCATTAATTCATCATCAATTCATTATCACGTTTATGATAATGCGAAGTATATTTAAAGCTTTAGAATATTTTATAAAATACTAGCCTGCTTTAAGAAAAAGTGTTATCATATGCAATATCTAATTAATTAAAAATATTTAAGGAGAGACCAATGATAAATTATTTTTTTAGCAGTCTGGATTACGGTTCAGTTGCATTTGTCGGAATATTGTTTGCATTTGCAATGACGTGTCTGATGCTTAGTAAATGCACAAGAATTTTACCAAAGGATATGGGGCGTGCCTATGCACATGACGGTTCGCTGTCGGCAGGTAAGCCAAGAGGAGCAGGCTTCTGGTTCGTTCTGGTGTATGTTGCATCAACGCTTATTTTTGCCAAAATGAATGTTGAGATATTAATTTATCTTATATTAGTTGTGGCAGCGATGCTTACGGGCTTCCTTGATGATTGTGCGAAGTCACCATGGGGAGAATATAAGAAAGGAATTTTAGATTTAATAATTGCAATAATGTTAGCAATTACATTTTTGAATTTTAATGATAACAGAATATTTATTGCATGCGCTGATAAATATGTGACAATTAACCCGGTTGTATTTGGAATATTGATAGTAATTCTTGTATGGGCTTCAATAAATGTAACAAACTGTTCAGATGGTGTGGATGGCTTATCGGGAACACTTACAATTATTACATTATCATCTGTCTATGTTATAGATTTAATAAAAGGTATGGACAGTAAATTTTCATATACAATTTTATTGTTCATTATAAGCATTTTAGGTTACTTATGGTTTAATGCCACACCAAGTAAAATGTTAATGGGTGATGCAGGGTCAAGAGCAATGGGATTATTCATAAGTATAGCAGTTTTGAAGATGGGTTCACCTATTTTATACTTATTAGTTGCAGGTGTATTGATAGTAGATGGTGGCTTAGGATTAATCAAAGTATCATTACTCAGGTTCTTAAAGATTAAGATTCTTACAAATGTCAGAACACCAATTCACGACCACGTAAGAAAAGTATGGAACTGGTCGAATACACATACGGTATACAGATTTGCAATAATTCAGATAGTATTGTGTATAGCGGCGGTATATTTAGTTATACATTAGAGAATAAATGAGCTATAGAACAAAATGTGTTGATGACTAATCCAAGACATCAGACGTTCTGTCCTATAGCTCAATAAATGTTTCATAAGGATATGTAATTACACATCTTTATCAATAACAGCTCCTTTTAAATCATCAGCTGTAAGATTTAATTCATTTATAACCTGGGTAAGTGACTTCTTAACATCGTCCATAGTAGAATCTTGTTGGCTGTTAACTACATTATCCAACGTAGAATCTAATTTATACATTTCTTCTAAATCGTCATCTTTATAATCAGCTTTTTCATTGCGTTCAGTTTTGGCAGCTTCAATTCGCTGTTCAAGTTCTTTTTCAGCTTCTTTCTTATCTTCAGCTTTTTTTTCTTCATCTTCGAATTTCTTATCAATGCTTTCTTTGGAATCTTCTATCAGCATACCGATAATTTCTTTATTAGAGGCTTCTAGAACCTTGTCGGAATTCTTCTGGGCATCGGTCATATCATGAGATTTCAAACGCTCAATATGTATACCACGTACAATTGCATTTTCAGAGATGATTTCCTTTGTACAGTCCTTAATCTCCTTTTTATAGATACCTTTATTAGCTTCTAAATTAAGCATTTCTTTCTGGTAATCAGTAAGACCACGTTCATGAAGATAAGCAAGGCGTTCCTGTTCTTCATCTGACAGGGTTATTTCAGAATTACTAAGGGAATTTTTCTCTTTTAATAATAATTTATAGTCAGCCTGTTCTTCGCTGGCATCATCGATGTTATACCCTTTTTTGATAATGTCCATCTCTTTATTAATATTGTTAATCATATCATTTGCTTCGTTAATCTGGTCATTTAATTCTTTGACATGATTATTTCTTGATTCAATTTCATCATCTATTTTCTTATCACTTTTAAATGCATTTTCCAAAATATTAAGGGCAATATTCTGTGCTTCCCTGCGCTTATTATCAATGTCAGAACCAAGGTTTAAGTCGCCTGCAAATATTGAGCCATTATCTCTTGCAGAGGCTGTATCCTTAGTATCAGATGTATTAGCAGTAGTATCTTTTTTCTTATTTACATTATTCTGATTAGTTGTATCAGATACAATGGTGGAAGTATTTCTATCAATTTTCATAAATTCTCTCCAATCTCTAGATGAAATCATATATAACATATCGACAAATGCATAAGAAAAATTAACATTTAAGACAAAATATGATATTATGGGATATAGTGTTAAAAAAGCTGGGATATATAATTATAATACTGTTGAAATTACATATGTTCTAAAGTAAAAGAATTTGTGGCTGTTGAAGTTGGTATTATATAGTTTTGATCGACGGATTAATTATGAGAAAATACATAGAAATGGAGAAATACAATGAATATTCTATCAGTTGATAATATAAAAAAGACATTTGCAGATACACCGTTACTTGATGGAGTATCATTTTATCTGCAGGAGAATGAGAAAGTCGGAGTAATAGGAATAAACGGAACAGGAAAGTCTACATTACTTAAGATTATTGCAGGATATGAAGAAGCAGATGAGGGAAGCATTACTAAGGCTAATAATATTGTGATAAGATACCTGCCACAGAACCCTGAATTTAAAGAAAATGAGACGATAATGGAGAGTATATTAAGACAGAATATATCTAAAGTCGAGTCAGAATGGGATATAGAGAGTAATGCTAAGACAATGCTTATGAAACTTGGAGTAAATGATTTTAATGCGGTTACATCGACTTTATCAGGAGGTCAGAGAAAGAAAGTTGCTTTGGTATCTACATTGTTATCAAAAGCAGATATTCTTATTTTAGACGAGCCTACTAACCATTTAGATAATGAAATGTCAGGCTGGTTAGAGGATTATCTCAAGGCTTATCGAGGTGCGATTATTATGGTTACGCATGACAGATATTTTCTTGATAGTGTAACGAACAGGATTGTTGAAATCGATAAAGGTAAAATCTACAGTTATCAGGCTAACTATTCAGGTTTCCTTAAGTTAAAATCTGAAAGGGAAGATATGCTTCTTGCAAGTGACAGGAAGAGAAAATCTATCCTTAGAAATGAATTAGAGTGGATTATGAGAGGCGCAAGGGCGCGTTCTACGAAGCAGAAAGCCAGAATAGAAAGATATGAAGAATTAAAAAATATGAAGTCGCCGACTGAGGTGGAGAATGTTGAGATGAGCTCCGTATCATCAAGATTAGGAAGAACCACAGTAGAACTTCATAATATTTCTAAGGCCTATGGTGATAAAGTCCTATTTAAAGATTTTAGTTACATTTTCCTTAAGAATGACAGAATTGGCTTCATAGGAGATAATGGTTGTGGCAAGACAACATTAATGAAGATAATTGCTAGAAGAATTGAGCCGGATAGCGGAGAATTAGTTGTCGGACAGACAGTTAAGATAGGATATTATTCACAGGAGATAGAAAATGATGAGTCGGCAGGAATTGCCTATATGAATCCTGCGATAAGAGTAATAGACTACATTAAAGAAACTGCTGAATATGTCAAAACTGTTGACGGAACAGTAACAGCATCGCAGATGTTAGAGAAATTCTTATTTACTCCTGAGAAGCAATATAGTCTTATCGGAAAGTTATCAGGTGGTGAGAAACGAAGACTTAATCTCTTAAGAGTTCTTATGGAAGCACCAAATGTTCTTATATTAGATGAGCCTACTAATGATTTGGACATTACGACACTTACAATATTAGAAGATTATTTAGATAAATTTAATGGAATTGTAATAGAGGTATCACATGACAGATACTTCTTAGACAGAACAGTTAAGAGAATATTTGCATTTGAGGGTAACGGAGTTATTAACCAGTACGAGGGTGGTTATAGTGATTATGTATTAAGAAAAGAAATGCATGAGGTTGAAGTGGGGGAAAATGCTTTAACAGGAATAAAAAGCAGTGGAAAGAATAAGAATGTTGTTTCACTAAAAGGTAATGAAAAGTCAAAAGTTACAAAAGGTGGCGAAGATAGCACTAAGAATGGTTCTGCTTCGTCTGACAGAAATACTAATCGTAAGCCAAGGTTCTCATATAAGGAACAACGTGAATATGATACGATAGAAAGTGAAGTAAGTGAGTTAGAGGATAAAATCAGTAACTTAGAAAAGGAAATTGAAAGTAATGCAACTGATTTCGTGAAATTAGGTGAATTAACAAAAGAAAAAGAGCAGGCAGAAGCTCTGCTAGAAGAGAAAATGGACAGATGGGTTTATTTAGAAGAGTTAGCAGAAAAAATTGCCGCAGCTAAAAATTAGAATAGCCTTGCAAATAATCGGTAAAATGTTATAATATCAAGGTGTTTAAAAAATATCAGGCAGAAGGGAAGAATTATGAATAGATTGTTGTTATTAGGCAATGAGAAGTTTGGTATTGACTTGTTTAAGACATTAACTTATTCAGAAAATATTAAGACTTATGTAGTATCTGAACGTGAAGTGCAGTTTAGACGTGATGATGATTTTGTTAAGATCGAAGCGGTCAATAATATTGTCAATGAATATGATGAAGAAGAGAGAAGCATGATACCTTATGATAATCCGAAGATAGTAATGATAACATTTTCGGATATTGAGTTTGCTAAGGAGATACTTAGTGATGACAGATTACCGAAAGGATTATATATGGATGATTTCAAACACATAAGACCGTTTGAAGAAGTAATAGAAAAATTGTAATTATATAAAATGTCTGTGCAGTAATGTTCAGGCATTTTTTACAGAAAGGATAGGTTTAATGCAGGGAACATTTTGGGCATTGCTGCCACCGGTTATTGCCATCATATTGGCATTATGGACGAAGGAGGTCTATATATCATTAATGCTTGGTATTATTACCGGAGCATTATTTTATACAGATTTCAATGTCATAAAGGGTGTAGAGATAACATTTGATATTATGGACGAAAAAATCGGAGCAAATGTGGATATACTTATCTTCCTCGTGTTGATTGGTATAATCGTTGCGCTAATTACAAGCTCAGGGGCATCTAAAGCCTATGGAAACTGGGCAACTAAGACTATTAAAAGTAAACGTGGAGCATTGCTTGCAACAAGCTGTCTGGGTGCACTTATATTTGTAGATGATTATTTTAACTGTCTTACAGTTGGAACTGTAATGAGACCTGTTACTGACAGATATAAAGTTACGAGAGCAAAGCTGGCATATATAATTGATGCGACAGCAGCACCTATATGTATAATCGCACCAATATCAAGCTGGGCGGCGGCAGTTGGTTCATCATTACCTAATGATAGTAAGATAGATGGTTTTTCATTATTTTTAAGGACAATTCCTTACAATATGTATGCAATATTTACCGTTATATTTGTGTTGTTCATTATAATTACAGGAATAGATTTCGCTAAAATGAAGAAGTACGAGGAAGTGGACAAAGAAGAGAAAAATGGTAGTTCAGAAGAGATAGAAGTTGTCGGAAATGGTAAGGTTAAAGATTTAGTTCTTCCAATTGTATTTCTTATAGTTTCGTGTATTGTAGCTATGTTATATACAGGTGGTTTATTTAAGGGCGAAAGTGTTGTAGATGCATTTGCTAATTGCAGTTCATCAAGAGCACTTGTGCTTGGTTCGTTCTTTACGATTATCTTCACATTTTTACTCTATGTGCCACGTAAAGTAATAAGCTTTAGTGATTTTTGCAGCAGTTTTACGAATGGTTTTAAAGCAATGACACCGGCAATATTAATTCTGTGTATGGCGTGGACATTATCAGGAGTATGTAGTGATGACTACCTTAATATCGGTGGTTTTGTAAGCAGCGTGGTAAATACGGAATCAGCAGTAGGTGGATTGTTACCTATGTTATTCTACTTGATTTCTGTAGGACTTGCTTTTGCAACAGGAACATCATGGGGTACATTTGGTATACTCATTCCAATTGCCATAGCAGTATTTGGAAATGGCAATATGCTTGTAATATGTGTGGCATCGATTCTGTCAGGAGCAGTATGTGGTGACCATATATCACCTATTTCAGATACGACGATACTTTCATCAGCAGGTGCTGACTGTAAGCATATAGACCATGTTTCAACGCAGATGCCATATGCATTACTTGTAGCTGCATGCAGTTTCGTGGGATTTTTAGTATCAGGCTTATTTAAGAACGGTATCATCGGATTAGTGGCAGGCTTAATATGTATGGTTGCAATGATGAGTTATATATATGTTAAATATGGTAAAAAATCAGAGCGAAAAGAAAAATAAAAGCATTGCAGTAAATAAAGAATTAGAATAGCAGATAAAATAAAGTATCAGAATAGCAGATAAAATAAAGTATCAGAATAGTCGGTAAAAATTAACTCAATAAATAAACATAAAAGTTGAGAAATAAACTTAAAGACTGCAAATTTTACACAGATTTTACATTAGCTGAATATAGAATTAAAATATATAGTTTATAATCAGATAAAAAATAGGCAATTGCCTGAATGTACAAAGAAAGGAAATGGTGAAATGGCATTAATATATATTGTTGAAGACGATAAAAATATTAGTGAAATAGAAGCATTTGCATTGAAAAACAGCGGACATACGGTTATGGAATTCGATTGTGCAAAATCATTCTATAAGAAACTAGCAGAGAAAAATCCTGATTTAATTCTGTTAGATATAATGTTGCCTGATGAGGATGGTCTAGAAATCCTAAAGAAGGTAAGAAGTGTTCCGGAGACTAAGAAGATACCTGTGATTATGGTTACAGCTAAGACTACTGAGATTGATAAAGTTAAAGGGCTTGATATGGGAGCTGATGATTACCTTACTAAGCCATTTGGTGTAATGGAGCTTATTTCAAGAGTAAAAGCAATATTAAGACGTAGTAAGGGAATGGAAGATGATAAGTTCCTGTCGGTCGGAGATATATTTGTGGACGGTGAAAAACATATGGTGTATGTAGGTGATGAGCCATGTGAACTGACTTACAAAGAATACGAGCTTTTGAAATTATTAATCCAGAATCAGGGAATCGTGTTAAAGAGAGATATTATTATGGACAGAATATGGAGCCTTGATTATGAAGGTGAATCAAGAACTTTAGATGTTCATATCAAGACACTCAGACAGAAATTAAAAGATTCAGGAAGCAGAATCAAGACCATTAGAAATGTAGGTTATATGTTAGAATGAAAAAGAAGATTAATATACAGTTTTTGTTGATTGCAATTCTTGCGATAGGTTTTACGGTTGCCACTACTTCAATGGTATTCTACGAGTTATTCAAGAAAGAAGTAATGGATAGTTTAAAGACATATGCACACGTTATAATTGATTCTGCTTCATATAAGAATATGGAAAATGATAAGGAGTTAACATTAAGAGATGAGCTTAGAATAACACTCATAAGATCTGATGGAACAGTCGAATTCGACACGAATGCTGACATCGGAGGAATGGATAATCATAGCACAAGGCCTGAGGTTGAACAGGCATTTAAGAAAGGTGAAGGAAAGGCTGTAAGAGAGTCTAAGACGATGGATAAAAGCACCTTTTATTATGCTGTGCAAATAGATAATGGTTCGGTTTTAAGAGTTGCTAAAGAGGCAAGCAGCATTTACAATATATACAGGTCATCATTTCCGATAATTGCGGTTATAGCAGCAGTTCTATTAGTATTCTGCATTATTTTATCACATTTTCTGACAAAGAGTTTAATGCGGCCTATAGAGATGATGGCAGATAATATGGACAGATGTTCAGATATTTCGACTTATAAGGAATTAAAACCATTTCTTAACACAATCCAGAAGCAGCATGAGGACATTGTTAAGAATGCACATATGAGACAGGACTTTACTGCAAATGTATCACATGAATTGAAGACACCACTGACATCAATTTCAGGATATTCCGAATTAATTGAAAATGGAATGGCTGACAGTGATGATGTCGTAAGATTCGCAGGGGAGATTCATAAAAGTTCTAACAGACTGTTATCACTTATTAATGACATAATAAGATTATCAGAGTTAGATACGTCAGACAGAGATGTCCAGTATGAAAATATGAATTTAAGAATAACGGCACAGGATTGCGTAGAGATGCTTAAACTCAATGCACAGAAGAGAAAGGTAAGCATAAAATGGGAGGGCGAAGATGCACTCGTATGTGCTAACAAGCAGATGATGGAAGAATTAATCTATAACCTGTGTGATAATGCGATAAGATATAATAATGAAAATGGTACAGTTACAGTTTCAACATATATGGATGATAACAAGTCAGTTGTATCTGTTAAAGATACGGGAATTGGAATACCTAAAGAATATCAGGAGAGAATATTTGAAAGATTCTATCGTGTAGACAAGAGCCGTTCGAAATCAACAGGCGGTACAGGACTTGGACTGGCCATTGTTAAACATATAGTTGCACAACATAAAGGTGCTAAGATATATGTAGAGAGTGAAGCAGGAATTGGTACAGAGATTAAAGTGGTATTCGATAGAAAACAGATGTAAAGGTTTGTATTATGAAGAGGGAAAATGTATACACAATTTTGAAAATTGTATAAATAACAAAAACTGTCTGACAATTTATCTTAAAATTCTTATTTACAAATGAAAAACATTGTAGTATAGTAGCAAACATAAATTAACATCTAGAGTCACTCATCTAGGAATAAAAACTGAATAAGGAAGGAATTGCACATGAATCAAAATGAATTATTCAAGAGTGCAGAAGACAATGGATTATACAATCCACAGTTTGAGCACGATAATTGCGGTATTGGTGCAGTGGTCAACATTAAAGGTAAGAAGACACATGCAACAGTTGAGAACGCATTAAAGATAGTTGAAAATTTAGAACATAGAGCAGGCAAAGATGCCGAGGGAAAAACCGGAGACGGTGTAGGAATCTTATTACAGATTTCACACAAGTTCTTTAGCAAAGCGGTTAAGTCCCTCGGTATTTTTTTAGGCTCAGAACGAGAATATGGCATTGGTATGTTCTTCTTCCCACAGGACGAACTTAAGAGAAATCAGGCTAAGAAGATGTTTGAAATTATCGTGGAAAAAGAGGGACTTGAGTTCTTAGGCTGGAGAGAAGTTCCTACAAAGCCGGATGTACTAGGTACAAAAGCAATAGAATGTATGCCATACATTATGCAGGGCTTTGTAAAGAAACCTGAGGATGTTAGAAAAGGACTTGATTTCGATAGAAAGTTATACGTTGCAAGACGTGTATTTGAACAGAGTAATGATAATACTTATGTAGTTTCATTATCAAGCAGAACTATTGTATATAAAGGTATGTTCTTAGTAGGCCAGTTAAGATTATTCTTTGAAGACTTACAGGATAAAGATTATGAATCAGCAATTGCAATGGTACATTCAAGATTTAGTACGAATACAAACCCAAGCTGGCAGAGAGCACATCCCAACAGATTAATGGTTCATAACGGTGAGATTAATACAATTCGTGGAAATGCTGATAATATGTTGGCACGTGAAGAAACAATGAATTCTGAATATCTTAAAGGCGAGATGCACAAGGTTATCCCTGTTGTTAATCCGGAGGGTTCAGATTCAGCACAGCTTGATAATACACTTGAATTCTTAGTGATGAGTGGTATGGAGCTTCCCCTTGCAGTAATGATTACCATTCCTGAACCTTGGGATAATAACCATACATTAAGTCAGGCAAGAAGAGATTTCTATCAGTATTATGCAACTATGATGGAACCATGGGATGGACCGGCATCAATACTTTTCTCTGACGGTGATATTATGGGAGCTGTACTTGACAGAAACGGTCTCAGACCATCACGTTATTACATCACAGATGATGATACATTAGTGCTTTCATCAGAAGTCGGCGTATTAGATGTAGACCCAACTACGATTATAGCTAAGGAACGTTTACATCCAGGTAAAATGCTTCTCGTAGATACGGTTAAGGGAAGAATTATAGATGATGATGAAATCAAAGAAAAATATGCATCAAGGCAGCCATATGGTGAATGGCTTGATAATAACCTTATCAAACTTAAAGATTTAAAGATACCTAATAAGAAAGTAGAAGAGTATTCTACAGATGAAAGAAAGAGATTACAGAAAGCTTTCGGTTACACATATGAAGAGCTTATGACATCAATTCTCCCAATGGCAAAGACTGGTTCAGAGCCAATTTCAGCAATGGGTTGTGATAAACCACTTGCAGTATTATCTGACAGGGTACAGCCATTATTTAACTATTTTAAACAGCTATTCGCACAGGTAACCAATCCACCAATAGATGCGATTCGTGAAGAGGTAGTTACATCAACTACAGTATATATCGGTGAGCATGGTAATATCCTTGAAGAGCAGCCTGAGAACTGTCAGGTACTTAAAGTTAAGAATCCAATTCTTACAAGTACAGACTTATTAAAGATTAAGAATATGAATGTGTCAGGCTTCAAAGTAGAAGTAATTCCAATCATTTACTATAAGAATACTTCACTTGAAAAAGCAATCGACCATTTATTCGTAGAAGCAGACAGAGCGCATAAAGACGGAGCTAATATCCTCATTCTTTCAGACAGAGGAGTTGATGAGAACCATGTTGCAATACCTTCATTGCTTGCAGTATCAGCACTTCATCAGCATCTTGTCGTAACTAAGAAGAGAACAAGCCTTGCAATTATATTAGAGAGTGGTGAACCAAGAGAAGTACATCATTTTGCTACATTATTAGGTTATGGTGCTTCAGCAATTAACCCATATTTAGCACAGGATTCAATAAAATATCTTATTGATAATGATATGCTTGATAAAGATTACTATGCCGCAGTAAATGATTACAATTCAGCAGTTCTCCATGGTATCGTTAAGATTGCTTCTAAAATGGGTATATCTACAATTCAGTCATATCAGGGTTCACAGATATTCGAGGTAGTAGGTATAAGCGAAGATGTGATTAATAAATACTTCACTAACACAGTAAGCCGTATAGGCGGTATAACACTTAAAGATATAGAAGAACAGGTAGACAGCCGTCATTCTAAAGCATTTGATCCATTAGGACTTGCTAATGACCTTACATTAGAGAGCAGCGGAAGTCATAAGTTCAGAAGTAATAAAGAGGAGCATTTATATAATCCTCAGACAATTCATCTGTTACAGCAGTCCACATGGACAGGCAATTATGATTTGTTTAAACAGTACACACATATGATAGATGAAGAACTTAATCCTGTTCACATAAGAGGACTTATCGATTTCAATTATCCTGAAAAAGGTATTCCGATTGACGAGGTCGAAAGTGTAGACAGCATTGTGAAGAGATTTAAGACAGGTGCCATGTCTTATGGTTCTATATCAGAAGAAGCACATGAGACAATGGCAATTGCGATGAATATGATTCATGGTAAATCTAACAGTGGTGAAGGCGGAGAAAGTCTTGAGAGACTTGATACGGTAAATGATAAGATAAATAAATGTTCAGCAATTAAGCAGGTTGCATCAGGAAGATTTGGTGTTACATCTAAATATCTTGTAAGTGCTAAAGAGATTCAGATTAAGATGGCACAGGGAGCTAAGCCAGGCGAAGGTGGACATTTACCAGGTAAGAAAGTATATCCTTGGATTGCCAAAACCAGACATTCAACACCAGGTGTGAGCCTTATTTCACCACCACCTCATCACGACATTTATTCAATCGAAGATTTGGCACAGCTTATCTACGATTGCAAAAATGCTAATAAAGATGCGAGAATTTCCGTAAAACTTGTATCAGAAGCAGGTGTTGGTACTGTAGCAGCAGGTGTTGCAAAAGCAGGCGCACAGGTAATACTTATCTCAGGTTATGACGGAGGTACAGGTGCAGCACCACGTAACTCAATCTATAATGCAGGGCTTCCTTGGGAACTTGGACTTGCAGAAGCGCACCAGACATTAATTGCAAACGGACTTCGTAATAAAGTTATAGTTGAAACGGATGGTAAACTTATGAGTGGCCGTGATGTAGCTATAGCTGCAATGCTTGGCGCAGAAGAATTCGGATTTGCAACAGCACCTCTTGTAACAATGGGCTGTGTAATGATGAGGGTCTGTAACTTAGATACATGTCCTGTAGGTGTGGCTACACAGAATCCTGAACTTAGAAAACGTTTCAAAGGTAAACCTGAATATGTAGTTAACTTTATGAAATTCATTGCTCAGGAATTAAGAGAATATATGGCTAAACTCGGTGTCAGAACAGTTGACGAGTTAGTTGGACGTTCAGATTTATTAAAAGCTAAAACTGAAGCCAAATCAATTAATGCAGGCAAAGTTGATTTAACAAGAATACTTGCTAATGAATTTACGCATGAACCTGTTAAATATAATGAAAAAAATGTATTTAATTTCGAGCTTGAAAAGACACTTGATGAGAAAGTCTTATGTAAGAAATTATTACCTGCTCTTGATAAGAAACAGAAACGCAGCATAGAGGTAGATGTTACTAATACAGACCGTTCATTTGGTACAATCTTTGGTTCTGAGATAACTAAGAAATATGGTGACAATGTATTAGATGATGATACATTTATCGTAAAATGTAAGGGTGCAGGCGGCCAGAGCTTTGGTGCATTTATTCCGAAGGGACTTACACTTGAACTTACAGGCGACAGTAATGACTATTTTGGTAAAGGATTATCAGGTGGTAAACTTATCGTATATCCACCAAAGGGAATTAAGTACAAACAGGATGAAAATATCATAATTGGTAACGTTGCATTATATGGTGCTACAAGTGGTAAAGCATATATAAATGGTGTAGCAGGCGAAAGATTCTGTGTTCGTAACTCTGGTGCAATAGCAGTTGTAGAGGGAGTCGGAGAACATGGTTGTGAATATATGACAGGTGGCAGAGTTGTTATCCTTGGCAAAACAGGTAAAAACTTTGCAGCAGGTATGAGTGGCGGTATCGCATATGTTCTTGATGAGGACAGAGATCTTTATACAAAACTTAATAAAGAATTAGTATCAGCAAGCGAAGTAACATCTAAATATGATGTTATGGACTTAAAGCAAATGATTTCCGACCATGTTAAATATACTAATTCAGAAAAAGGTAAGATGATTCTTGATAACTTTGGAGAATATTTACCTAAGTTTAAGAAGATAATTCCTCATGATTACAATAAGATGCTTATGGCTATTGTCCAGATGGAAGAAAAAGGTCTTAGCAGCGAGCAGGCACAGATTGAAGCATTTTATGCTATGACAAAGAACTAGAAAGGAGTCACGACATGGGAAAACCAACAGGATTTATGGATTATGAACGTGAAGACAGTGTAGCTGTCTCACCAAAAGAAAGAATAAAGAACTTTAACGAATTTCATACACCACTTTCTAAGGAAAAACAGAGATTACAGGGTGCAAGATGTATGGACTGTGGCGTGCCTTTCTGTCAGGCAGGAATGATGATTGGAGGTATGGCATCAGGCTGTCCTCTTAATAATTTAGTACCTGAATGGAATGATTTGTTATTCAACGGTAATTGGAAACAGGCATATCACAGACTTCATAAGACTAATAATTTTCCAGAGTTTACAGGACGTGTATGTCCTGCACTCTGTGAGAAAGCCTGCACCTGTAACTTAGGTGGCGAACCGGTATGTACAAGACAGAATGAACTTGCAATAATAGAAAATGCATACGAAGAAGGCTTTGCTAAAGCTAATGTTCCTAAAGTAAGAACAGGCAAGAAAGTTGCAATTATCGGTTCAGGACCATCAGGACTTGCAGCAGCAGACCAGCTTAACCAGAGAGGTCATAGCGTAACAGTATATGAACGTTCAGACAGACCGGGCGGACTTTTAATGTATGGTATTCCTAACATGAAATTAGAGAAGAAATACATTGAGCGTAAGATAAATATTATGAAAGAAGAAGGAGTAGAATTTATCACAGGAGTAAATGTCGGTAAAGATATCAAAGCTGATAAATTACTCAAAGAATACGACAGAGTAATTCTTGCTTGTGGTGCCTCTAATCCAAGAGATATTAAAGCACCGGGACGTGAAGCTAATGGAATATATTTTGCAGTTGATTTCCTTAAAGCTACAACAAAGAGTCTGCTTGACAGTGAATTCAAGGATAATGCATTTATTTCCACAAAGGGTAAAAATGTAATGGTTATAGGTGGTGGTGATACAGGTAATGACTGTGTCGGAACATCAATAAGGTTAGGTGCAAAAAGTGTATTACAGTTAGAAATGATGCCAAAAGCACCTGATGAAAGAGCAGCTAATAATCCATGGCCTGAATGGCCAAGAGTCTGCAAGACAGATTATGGTCAGGAAGAAGCAATCGCAGTATTTGGTCACGATCCAAGAGTATATTGCACAACTGTTAAGGAATTTATCGCAGATAAGAAAGGTAATCTGTGTAAGGCCAAACTTGTGAAATTAGAGAGCAAGAAAGATGCTAAGACAGGAAGATTCCAGATGATGGAAATACCTGGAAGTGAATACGAAGTCGATGTGGATATCGTTCTTATTGCAGCAGGATTCTTAGGAAGTGAAAGCTACGTTACAAAAGCATTTGGTGTTGACGTTAATGAAAGAACTAATGTTAAGACAGGTAATCCTGATTCATATGCTACTTCAGTTAAGAATGTATTTACAGCAGGTGATATGCATAGAGGCCAGTCATTAGTCGTATGGGCAATTCACGAGGGACGTGAAGCAGCTAAGGCAGTCGACTATAGTCTGATGGGTTACACTAATCTGTAGGGCAGGTTTGATACTTAGAATTTAACAAAGTAGTATAGAATAATATATCGAAGAAAAATAAAAGTGAGGCTTTTAGGAAAGGTCTCACTTTTGTTATGAGGTTATACTACAAGAAAAATGTGACATTATCTACAAAATAAATGCTTGCAGACATTAACATCATATTCTATAATATAAAGATAGCAGTCAGGTAACTGTTTAATATAACTAAGATAAAGAAATGGAGATTAAGATATGAATATTGTATGTTTAGATTTAGAGGGCGTATTAGTACCTGAGATATGGATTGCATTCAGTGAGGCAACAGGAATACCAGAATTAAAGAGAACTACAAGAGATGAGCCTGATTATGATAAATTAATGAATTTCAGACTTGATATTTTAAGACAGCATGGCTTAGGCTTAAAAGAGATTCAGGAGACAATTGAGAAAATTGATCCAATTCCTGGAGCAAAAGAATTCTTAGATGAATTAAGAAGCTTAACACAGGTAATAATTATTAGTGATACATTTTCACAGTTTGCAGGACCATTAATGAAGAAACTCGGTTATCCTACAATCTTCTGTAACGAATTAGTAGTTGCAGATAACGGAGAAATCACAGGCTTTAAGATGCGTTGTGAACAGTCTAAACTTACAACAGTTAAGGCACTGCAGTCTATCGGATATGATACTATAGCAAGTGGTGACAGTCATAATGACTTAGGTATGATTTTAGCAAGTAAGGCTGGTTTCTTATTCAAGAGTACAGATGCAATTAAGGCTGAATATCCACAGTTACCTGCATATGAGACATATGATGAACTTATGGCCGCAATTAAGAAGGCATTATAAGAATAAAATGCTGACAACGATGGTTATGTTGATAGCTGCGAGGTGAGACTTAGTGACTTACGACCATAATGATGATATTGAGATAATCTATTGGGGCGATGATGAGACAGATGATATTGTTAATTCGAACAGGTTTAACGATAAGAAACGTAAGAAGCCTGAGAAGATAGATGTTAAAAAAGAAATTTTCAGTTTCATAAGACTTGTGTTGTTAGCGGTTGTCATAGCATTAGTAATTAATAATTTTATTATAATTAATGCAACCGTACCTACAGGTTCTATGGAACAGACTATTCATAAGAAGAGCAGAATGATAGGGTTCAGATTGGCATATGTATTCTCAGAGCCAAAACGTGGAGATATTATAATATTCAAATATCCAGAAAATGAAAAAGAGAATTATGTTAAAAGAGTAATCGGACTTCCAGGAGAATATGTTGAGGTGAGAGATGGAATTGTCTACATCAATGATGAGCCTATAGAAGAGAACTATGTTTATTTCGAAGGTGGAAGTGCAGATTCATCAGGTGATTTTGCAAAAACTCTTGTGCCGGAGGGCAGTTATTTTGTAATGGGAGACAACAGGAATAATTCTAAGGACTCACGTTTCTGGCATACAACAAATTTTGTTAAGGAAGATAAGATACTTGGCAAAGCAGTATTTAGCTATTATCCATCGGTATATATGTTGAATTAATATTGGATTTGATTAATAAATCATACAAGATAAGAAGTTGATTACTATAGACTATAGTAATCAACTTCTTCCTCAATTATAAAGCCACAGCCTTTATATAAGCTGCAGGCTTTTTTGTTTGCATTTGAAACGTGGAGTGAGACAACGTTATAATTATCTTTGGCAAGATAATTAAGAATTAATTTTAAACCATATTTACCATAACCATTACCACGTTTTGAGGATTCTATTTCATAATCAAATATACACAATGACTTATCGTTATATTTATAAATCATACAGCCACCGATATAATCATCGCTAATCCAGAAAGTAAATTCCGAGGTATGTTCATCATAATCTCTGGTAAGTAACTCAAGTGGACAATCAGACAGATTATTAAAGGCATTAGAATTGTTATTACTCTCAGAATTAGACGAATTAAAATAATAACACATTTTATATTCAATATGTGCTATTGAATAATTACGTTTAGCAAGATAATGTATGGCAGCATCTGATGGAGAATTTGACATACTATCTGGCATAGTATCAGAAGTAATATTAGTCAAAGTATCTGATAAATTGATAAATTTATTGATTGGAAAATATATGCACTCAGGGTTAATACCTGCATTTTTAATATCATTAGTTACTTCGTTTAAGATAGATGAGAATATCCCTTGATTTCGGTAGTCTGGCAGAACACAGGCATAGAGATTAATGTCATTCTCGGATGAAAAGAACACTGTCAGGTATCCTGCGAAATGATTGTCACAAGAACATAAATAAGCAGGTGGAAGCTTAGAAACAGAAGTAACTGAATCATCTCCTAAATATACATCATAAGTCGTATTATCGGATATTTCAGCTATATGTTTAATGTTGTTAATAATATCAATATCTTCAGGTGATAAAAAATCAGATTTAATAACTTTATATTTTTTCATACTATCCTCGATTCCAGTATAATTGTGAAAATAAGAGAAGAGAAATTCGCATAAGTAATTTCTCTTCTGATAAATATCTATCCGTATTTAATATGCTTTATAAGAAACATCTAAATCAACATTGCCTGAAATACCAGGAACGGAACCAGTTTCAGAATATTGCCATATTTTTACCATGCTTGCTGGAAATTTAATTTTACTACCATTGCCGGGATGTTCAAATCCTTCATCAAAATTGCTATATCTGGCAAACCATAGCTCTACGCCAGCTTTATTTAAACGATTATAATCAAGATAATTTTCCATCCAATCCTTATTAGCATATAATAAAAAGTCATATCCGTTAGCTTCTATAATTCTCTTGAATGCAAGAACCATGTTAGTACGTTCTGTTGTAGAAAGATTTTTTTGGCACTCGTCTTCAATATCGTATACTACTGGATAAGAGATATTCATGCCTCTTAGCTTAGAAATTATGCTTTTTGCCTCTTTTTCAGCTTCTTTTACATTTGTAGCAAGTGAATAGCTGTAAGCACCTATTTTAAGTCCTGCCAGATTAGCTTTTTCAATGTTTGTACTGAAATGCCTATCAGCCGATGTTCCATTTTGTACACGAATCATTGCAAAATAATAACCGGCAGCAGCTACTTGCTTCCAATCAATAGAGTTACCCTGATGATGAGAAACATCAATACCTTTATATGTAGCCGTAACATATGGTTTTCTTGTAGAACCTGGTGCAGGATCACCTTTAGCAACAATCATAACCTGGATGGCTTCAACACGATATTTTAATCCGGTAGTACCGGCTATGCTACCATTGCTTGCCCAGCCTAGCCAACCTAGTGTCTGCGAATGTACACGATAATATATATCGTATTTAGATGCTTCGCTGCCTGTTAATTTGATTTTGATGGCTTCAATACGTTTAGCCTGACCGGTAGTGCCGGCATATTTACCATTCGATTTCCAACCCTGCCATCCTATGCTTTGTACATGAGTACTGTATCTTATTCCGAGTTTTGAAGTTGGCACACCGGATATAGACATCTGGAGAGCTTCAACACGTTTAGCCTGACCGGTAGTACCTGAAATAACACCATTAGATACAGCATTCTGCCAGCCATAAGTCTGAATATGAGTACTATAATTAAGAATTATTGGATCAAGAGATGGAACCGGTGTATAAGATGCAGGAGCAGCTGCTCCCTTTTTGATAATAATTACCTGATATGCTTCAAGCATATAGCATTCTTTATCACTTCCTGATATGGCACCATCACATACCCATGGTCCCCAGCCGCCAGAAGCGTTATAAGTTCTGTAATATACGCTATAATTAGCTGACTGATAACCGGTCAGCCTTATCCGTAATCCAAAAGTTTTACGCGCTTTTCCGGTAGTACCTGCGATTGCATCGTCTGATACATAATCCTGCCAGCCTTCTTTTTCAACATGAAGAGAATATTGAATACCAAATGATTTGGTAGATAATTTCATTCTGGCAGCTTCTAGTTTTAGATTCTTTGATGTAGTACCTGAGACACCTTCATCATATGCATAGTCCTGCCAGCCTATATCAGATACATGAGCACTATAGTATACAGTTGGAGCCTGCGCTACAGTTGAGGGTAAATTAGACGGTGCGGGACTTCCTTTTGGAACGAGCATAATCTGTATTGCTTCAATCTTATTATTGATACAGCTTGTACCTGCTTCATTACCGGCAGGAACCCAGCCCATCCATCCGACATTTGATTTATGTATCTGATAATATAAGTCATACTTTTCGTTTACTTCCCCTTTTAGAGAAATCTGTATGGCCATAATACGCTTATGTTTTCCGGTTGTACCAGTAGTTGCACCGTTAGAAACATATGATTGCCAGCCTGAACCATCAACATAACTTCTGTACTGGATATCACCGGAAATACCTTGCAGGCTAATATTAAGAGCCTCTAATTGCAGGTTTTTACCTGTTGTTCCTGCAAGTGTTCCGTCAGAGACTGAATCCTGCCATCCGATATTCTGGCTATGTGCCTGATACACAACGTGGACATTAGAATCTGTATCTCCATAAATTTTTTCGATTCTATAAGGATTAATTGAAAAAAGCGAAAAGACCAATGTTAGGATAAGAAAAACGGAAAAATGCTTTTCTTTAAATGAATTTTTCATACTAAACTCCATTCTACAATAATTGTATTAATATTACGCTATATATAATACTATAAAATAATATAAAATTAAACATTTTATATGTAAAAAAAATGCAAAACTACATTGTAAAATATTGGTAAATCTAATATTATTATATATAGAGATTGAAAAATTAAATGAACAAACGTTTTAGATATAATTTGGATATAATATTGATATAAATATGAATATAAATATATCAATATTATAAAAATATGAAATAAATTTTGGAAACGGAGAAGAAAATGGATAATAAAGTGATGAAAAGAGAAGAAATCAGTAATGAGTTTAAATGGAGAATGGAAGATGTATATAGTGACGAAAACTTATGGAGAGAGGACATAGAAAAGGTAGAAAAGTTATTACCGGGGCTTACTAAGATGCAGGGGAAAATTTGTGAGAATAAGGATAATTTCAAGCATACAATTGAGTTAATAAATGAGATAGAATTTTTAGTGGAAAAGATATATTTCTATGCTAACCAGAAATATCATGAGAATCTTGGTAATGGCAGATATCAATCATTTTCGGATGAATCGGTTGCTTTGCTGACTAAATTCTATGCAGCATCATCATTTGTAGAACCTGAGTTATTAGCACAGTCAGAGGATTTGATAAATGCATATCTGACAGAGAATAAAATGGATAGTTATAAACACTATTTTGATGATTTATTCAGACAGAAAAGTCATATTTTAAGTAGAGATGCAGAAGAAATATTAGCACTGACTCAGAGCTTTTCGTCAGGAGCAAATGACATATTCAGCGTATTTAATAATGTAGATATCAAATTTCCAGTTATCAAGGATGAAAATGGCACAGATGTACAATTAACTCACGCCAAACTTAATCTTTTTATGGAGAGCAGTGACAGAAATGTAAGAGAAGCAGCATTTAAGGGTTTATATAAATCTTATGATGATTACAGAAATACCCTTGCAGCAATCTATATAAACAGTCTTAAGAAGGATAAATTCTATGCAACAGTAAGAAAATATCCATCAAGCAGGGCAATGTTTCTTGGAGATGGCAATATTCCGGAAAGCGTTTATGATAATCTGGTAGAAACAGTTAGTGATAATCTTGGACTTCTTCACAGATATATAAGTCTTAGAAAGAAGATTATGAATGTAGATGAATTGCATTTATATGATGTATATACGCCGCTTGTTGATGCATATAATAAAAATATTTCCTATCAGAATGCAAAAGAAATGGTATTAGAAGGACTTAAGCCTATGGGAGAGGAATATATTAGTCTGCTTAAAGAAGGTTTTAATAATGGCTGGATTGATGTATATGAAAATGAGGGCAAGAGAAGTGGAGCATATTCATGGAGCGTCTATGGAACTCACCCATATGTACTTCTCAATTTTCAGCCGAATTTAAACAATGTATTTACAATAGCACATGAGATGGGGCATGCATTGCATTCATATTATTCAAATACTAACCAGAGCTATTCAAATGCGGCTTACAAAATATTTGTAGCAGAAGTGGCATCTACATGTAACGAATCACTACTTATTAACCACTTAATTAATAAGGCGGAAGATAAGAAAGAGAAAGCCTATCTGATTAATCATTTCTTAGAGCAGTTTAGAACTACATTGTTCAGACAGACTATGTTTGCTGAATTTGAAAATATTGTCCATGGAATGGTCGACAGAGGTGAAGCTATTAATTGTGATATAATGTGTGAAAAATATTATGAACTTAATAAAAAGTACTTTGGAGATGATATAATATTAGACAAGGAGATAGAAATGGAATGGGCAAGAATACCGCATTTCTATTCATCATTTTATGTATATCAGTATGCCACAGGTTTTTCGGCAGCAGTTGCCTTATCTAAGAAGATATTAGATGAGGGTGAGAAAGCGGTCGAGGATTATAAGAAATTTTTAAAAGCAGGTTGTAGTGACTATCCTATAGAAGTTCTTAAATATTCAGGAATTGATATGAGTAAGAAGGAGCCTGTTGTGTTAGCAATGAAGATGTTTGAACAGCTATTAGATGAATTTGAAAAGTTGATGAAATAGAAGTGACCAGCGGTAATGGTTATCGGGAGGTACTGATTTGAAAATTATTGATGCACTATACAGAAGAAAATCTGTCAGAAATTTTATGGATAAAGAGATTGAGAAGGATTTATTAGAAAGAATAGAAGGCAGATTAAGAGATACGGAATTATTCGATAAAAATGAGAAAATAAGTTTCGTAATTTCTGATTATTGTAAGAAATCATTCTATGCACCATATTATATCGGAGTTTATGCATCAGATACAAAGCAGGGAATGATTAATGCCGGCTTTGTATTACAGCAACTATCGGTATATTTAAGTGCGATAGGAATAGCGAGTTGTTATCAGGCAAAATCTGTATTTTTTAAACCTGTTAATTCAGAAGGGAAAGTTTTAGTAATTTCATTAGCAATGGGATATCCAAATACTTCTATGTATCGTGAGGTTGAAGAAATCAACAGATTTAAGCTGGATAAAATCTGTATAAAAAAAGAAGAGCCTAATGATGAAGTAAAAAGATTAATAGAAATTGCTAGGATTGCTCCATCAAGTTATAATGCGCAGCCATGGAGGTTTGTTGTATACAATAATCGCATTCATATTTTTGTTAAGAAACATATGATTGGAAATATTGAGAGATACAAGTATATAAATATAGGAATAATGCTTGGAAATATCGTTCTGGGTTCGGAAGAACTGTGGATAGATATAAAATTTAAGGAGTTAAATGAATTAAACAGACGTGAATATGGGAATAATGAATATATAATTTCACTAATTAATAAGAATACAGATGGGCGAATTGTATAGAGAAAATATATCTTTAATAAAGTGAAAATATACTTTTCACTTTATTAATTGTATTTACATTTTATTATAGATAATTTCATGAAAAATTATAGAAAAATAAAAAAAATGTTGACAAATATATTTAGGTATAGTAAAATACCAAATGTGCTTAACAGCACATACACATTGCGCGAGTGGCTCAGTTGGTGGAGCACGACCTTGCCAAGGTCGGGGTCGCGGGTTCGAGTCCCGTCTCGCGCTTATTTTTTTGCAAAAAGATAGACAGAATAATCTGCCTGTCTTTTTTGCTTACCAGGAAATTTCGTTGATTCGTTGAAATTGTTCTGGTAAGCAAAAAACGCTCCGCGAGGATCGCACTGCGGCGGAGCAGAAAATGTTGCTATAGCAACCCGCCGCAGGCGAAGAATGTCGCAATCGACATTCTTTATTCTTTACCAGGAAATTTCGTTGAAATTGTCCTGGTAAGCAAAAAACGCTCCGCCGCAGGCGGATAATGTCTCAATCGATATTCTGTATTCTTTTATTTTATAGGAATCTTTTGGCTATTATTAAGAAATTCAATCTTAATAATACTGTACAAATAATAAGTTATTTGGTAATATATAATCATAGTAAAGTAATAGGAAATAAATTGCTGATATCATTATATAAAAATAAATACATAAGTATCTGCGGAATGGAGGATAGTGTGAAAAATAATGCTGATGCGATTATTTTTCACATAGCTATTTGTTTCGGAGCGAAAGCAAATAGCCATTATGGCAGAAGAGAAATCGCCTGTGCGAATTTCTCTTCGCCTCTTCGCGATAAATCGCTCAGAAATGAGGATAATATGGCAGAAAGAAACCTTAATTTTGATAGAATAATTAATAGAAAGAATACAAGATGTTTAAAATATGATTTTGCAAAAAGACGAGGTATGCCTGAAGATGTATTGCCGCTTTGGGTTGCGGATATGGATTTTGAGACATCTTCATATATAGAAGATGCGTTAGTGGAACGTGCTAAAGAGGGAATCTTTGGATATAGTGAGGTTCAGATACCATATTTTGAAATAGTTAAGGATTGGCAGGTAAGACATCATAAATGGAATATAGAAGAGAAATGGTTGATTAAGACACCGGGTGTTGTATTTGCGTTAGCTATGGCTGTCAAGGCATTTACTGATCCGGGAGATAATGTTCTGATTCAGCAGCCTGTATACTATCCTTTTTCAGAGGTAATTTCTGATAATGGAAGAAATATTGTAAGCAACACATTATATCTTGGAGAAGACAACAGATATCATATTGATTTTGAAGATTTTGAAAATAAAATTGTAAATGAAAATATTAAGCTATTCCTGCTTTGCAATCCACATAATCCTGTTGGACGTGTCTGGAGCGAGAAAGAATTAACAAGATTAGGTGATATATGTGTAAAACATAATGTAATCGTGGTAAGTGACGAGATACATAATGATTTTATCTTAAAAGGAGAACATACAGTATTTGCAAATATCAAAAAAGAATTTGAAGATATAAGTATTATCTGTACATCACCTAGTAAGACATTTAATTTAGCAAGTATGATGATATCTAATATATTTATTCCAAATAGTACACTAAGAAGCAGATATAGAAAAGAGTTAGATGCAGCAGGAATTAGTCAGCTTGGAGTAATGGGACTTGTAGCCTGTGAGGCAGCATATAAGGATGGCGAAGAATGGTATCAGGCAATGCTTAAATATATCAAGGAAAATGTAGAATTTACAAGAAGATTCGTAGAAGAGAAAATGCATGGTGTAAAAATGATTGATATAGAGGGAACTTACCTTGTATGGCTTGATTTCAGAGGAACAGGCATAGATGCAGATGAATTAGACAATATAATAATTAATAAAGCTAAATTATGGTTAGACAGCGGTAAGATATTTGGTGATTGTGGAAGAGGCTTCCAGAGGATAAATGTAGCCTGCCCACGAAGTGTATTAAATGAGGCATTGGTAAGAATAGAAAATGCTATAGCAAAATAGTGGATAAACTAATTGATATATTGTTTTTACAAAGATATTGAAGGTCAAATGAAAAACTAAATTCCAGTTCAAGTTGATTTGGCCTCGTATTTTCGATTTTGAGCAACTTTTTTGAAGATACC
>NZ_JAOQJN010000010.1:0-91854 GCF_025567085.1 Bovifimicola ammoniilytica
CTCATATGACCTCGGATGTCTTGAATTGTTAAATCTTTTCAGATTTACTAATTAAGATATTTCAATGTGTAGTTTTCAAGGTACATTAGTTTTACGTGTTCCCGCACATATGAATCATTTCTGATTCAATGGAGACGGAGAGATTCGAACTCTTGACCCCCTGCTTGCAAGGCAGGTGCTCTCCCAACTGAGCTACGCCCCCATTTAATCTGGCAGCCACCTACTCTTCCATACCGTCTCCAGTATAGTACCATCGGCCGCTAAAGTCTTAACCATCGTGTTCGAGATGAGAACGGGTGTGTCCCCTTAGCGCATCACCACCAGAAATTTCGCGTGTACATAAGTAAGTGCATTTCGTATATTAAACAGTTGTTTCAGACTTGTCTGTAAATGACTGTTTAATGTATGAAATATAAGCGACGCAGTCGCGACCAAGAAAGCTGTGCTTTCGAGGTTTCACTTACATTCTTATTTTATATGAACACTCATAACCAAACAGTAACTTCTTTTCCATTCCTTACTTCTTCTTTCCTTAGAAAGGAGGTGATCCAGCCGCACCTTCCGATACGGCTACCTTGTTACGACTTCACCCCAGTTATCGGCTCCACCTTCGGCAGCTCCCTCCTTACGGTTGGGTCACTGACTTCGGGCATATCCGACTCCCATGGTGTGACGGGCGGTGTGTACAAGACCCGGGAACGTATTCACCGCAGCATTCTGATCTGCGATTACTAGCGATTCCAGCTTCATGTAGTCGAGTTGCAGACTACAATCCGAACTGAGACGTTATTTTTGGGATTTGCTCAACCTCACAGTTTTGCTTCCCTTTGTTTACGCCATTGTAGCACGTGTGTAGCCCTGGTCATAAGGGGCATGATGATTTGACGTCATCCCCACCTTCCTCCAGGTTATCCCTGGCAGTCTCTCTAGAGTGCCCAGCCGAACTGCTGGCTACTAAAGATAAGGGTTGCGCTCGTTGCGGGACTTAACCCAACATCTCACGACACGAGCTGACGACAACCATGCACCACCTGTCTCCAATGTCCCGAAGGAAACCTCCGATTAAAGAGGCGTCATTGGGATGTCAAGACCAGGTAAGGTTCTTCGCGTTGCTTCGAATTAAACCACATGCTCCACCGCTTGTGCGGGTCCCCGTCAATTCCTTTGAGTTTCATTCTTGCGAACGTACTCCCCAGGTGGAATACTTAATGCGTTTGCTGCGGCACCAAAGAACTATTGTTCCCTGACACCTAGTATTCATCGTTTACGGCGTGGACTACCAGGGTATCTAATCCTGTTTGCTCCCCACGCTTTCGAGCCTCAACGTCAGTTATCGTCCAGTAAGCCGCCTTCGCCACTGGTGTTCCTCCTAATATCTACGCATTTCACCGCTACACTAGGAATTCCACTTACCTCTCCGACACTCTAGTTTGATAGTTTCAAATGCAGTTCCGGGGTTAAGCCCCGGGCTTTCACATCTGACTTACCATACCGTCTACGCTCCCTTTACACCCAGTAAATCCGGATAACGCTTGCCCCCTACGTATTACCGCGGCTGCTGGCACGTAGTTAGCCGGGGCTTCTTAGTCAAGTACCGTCATTATCTTCCTTGCTGATAGAGTTTTACATACCGAAATACTTCTTCACTCACGCGGCGTCGCTGCATCAGGGTTTCCCCCATTGTGCAATATTCCCCACTGCTGCCTCCCGTAGGAGTTTGGGCCGTGTCTCAGTCCCAATGTGGCCGATCACTCTCTCAAGTCGGCTACTGATCGTTGCCTTGGTAAGCCGTTACCTTACCAACTAGCTAATCAGACGCGGGTCCATCTTGTACCACCGGAGTTTTTCACACTGTACCATGCGATACTGTGCGCTTATGCGGTATTAGCAGTCATTTCTAACTGTTATCCCCCTGTACAAGGCAGGTTACCCACGCGTTACTCACCCGTCCGCCACTCAGTCAATTGCATCTTCCACCCGAAGGCTTCTGTCGCAATTGCTTCGTTCGACTTGCATGTGTTAAGCACGCCGCCAGCGTTCATCCTGAGCCAGGATCAAACTCTCGTTAAAATTGTTTAATCCAGATTCAAAATAACGTTAGCTATTTTAATCCGACACATTTCTGTGTTTACTGTTTTTGGAAATCGTTTACACGATGTTCGCTGAAAATTTTTAGAATTTTCAGGGTTGGATTTATGTTACTGTTCAGTTATCAATGTTCATATTTTGAACTTTTGCTCGTTATCCAATTAATAACTCGCACTCAAAGTTCTTTTTCTTTTTTGTTGTTACTCTTTAGCAGCAACTGTGATAGTTTATCATGTTTAACTTATTATGTCAAGCACTTTTTTATCTTTTTTTAAGATTTTTAACTATCGAACGGAGAAAGAGGGATTTGAACCCTCGCGCCGCGCAAACGACCTACACCCTTAGCAGGGGCGCCTCTTCAGCCTCTTGAGTATTTCTCCATATCTGAATTTCTTCTATAATTCATATTAAATTGTTATTAAATCTATGTGCATCATCGTGACGCAAAGGTTATTATACTTGATTGACACCCCTTTGTCAATTATTTTTTATATTTAATCTGTATTTTTTATATATTCTTTTTATTGCTTTGATTTTATGGATTATATATCATTATATTTATATACTTACTATGCGGTTTACTAACTTTACATATATGTTATTCATTTATTTTCACTTTAATTCTTCTTATTATTTTATTTGTTTATTTTCGCTTAAATGATTCATATATATTATTCATTTATTTTCGCTTCTGTACTTCTTATATATTCTCCAATTCTTTCCTTTACTATGCATGCAATTTCTGTAGTTTTCATTTTATTGTATTCTTCAGGATAAATTGGTTTCAAATATGCCATTCTTACAGTTGCCTTTTTAATGGACTTACTGTCAAATACTTTGTATGAGTCCATTATTGCTACCGGTATAATTGGACATTTTGCATTTACGGCACTTTTAAAGCTTCCACCCTTGAAGTCTAATAGTTCATTACCTTTTCTGCTTCTTGTACCTTCTGCAAATATAACATAGTTTCTTCCCTCTTTTACTTCTTTTGTCATTGTATTTATTACACCCATTGACTGTCTTATATCATCTCTGTCTATAATCTGAGCCTGTAACAGTTTAATTATCTTCTTGATAAACCATTGGTTTTCAATTTCTTTCTTCATAACAAATGTTATAGGTTGCTTGTTTGTCTCTAATAATACTAAGGCATCAAATAATCCCTGATGATTTGGAAATAAAACATATCCATTTTCTTTAGGGAGATTTTCCTCACCATCGCTTATTATCTTAACATTTCCTGCACGATTTACTTTTTTAACAATATTACTTAGTACACGATATCTCTCTTCTTCTGAATATTTTTCTGTATTTCCATATTTACATATAAGATATAACCAATATGGAGCAATAAATATTCTCTTAATTATCATTAATATAATTCTTTCCATAATCCTACCTACTGTAATACCATCTCATACAGATTATTACCCTCTGAATCTATAACAACTATTGCCGGAAAATTTTCAACTTCTAATTTTCTTATGGCTTCTGTTCCCAAATCATCATATGCTATAACTTCACTTGATTTAATACTTTTTGATAATAATGCTCCTGCTCCACCAACGGCAGCGAAATATACTGCTCCATTTCTTATGATGGCTTCCCTTACTGCATCACTTCTTTTACCCTTGCCTATCATTCCTTTTAAACCTAAATCTAACATATCAGGAGTGTATTTATCCATTCTGCTCGCTGTAGTAGGACCGGCTGAACCTATAGGTCTTCCCTCTCTTGCAGGTGATGGTCCCATATAATATATTACATTGTTCTTTAATTCTATTGGAAGTTTTTCTCCTGCTTTCAATGTTTCATACATTCTCTTATGCGCTGCATCTCTTGCAGTATATATAGTTCCTGTTATATATACATAATCACCTGATTTAAGTGTTTTTATCTCTTCTCCATCAAGTGGAGCTTTTATATATTTTTCCATTTTTCTCTCTGGTCTCCATTTCGCAAAATATTATATTATTTTGAACATTATATTATTCTTGTTACGTGTCTGTTAACGTGGCAACATGTATTAATTGCAACAGGAAGTCCCGCAATATGTGTTGGATATGTCTCAATATTTACCGCAAATGCTGTGTTACTTCCGCCAAGTCCACCCGGACCTATACCCAATGAATTGATTTTTTCTAATAATTCCTCTTCTAATTCTTTAACATATGGAATTGTTGAATGTTCATTTGCATTTCTGGTTAATGCTTTCTTAGATAAAATAGTACATTTCTCGAAGTCGCCGCCTATACCTACTCCTACGACCATTGGCGGACATGCATTAGGACCTGCATCTTTGATAGCTGTTAATACTGCATTTTTCACGCCCTCAATTCCATCTGCCGGTTTTAACATAAATACACGACTCATATTTTCGCTTCCAAAACCTTTTGGAGCAACTGTAATTGTCACATCTTCTCCATCAACTATCTCATAATGGATTATTGCCGGTGTATTATCTTTAGTATTTTCTCTGATTAATGGATCTTTTACAACTGATTTTCTTAAATATCCATCAACATAGCCTCTTCTTACGCCCTCGTTTATGGCATCTTCTAACTTGCCCCCTGTAAGATGTACGTCCTGACCTATTTTTATAAATATTACTGCCATTCCCGTATCCTGACAGATTGGTATCATATCCTCTTCGGCAATTTTTAAATTTTCTTCAAGCGAAGATAATACTTTTTTACCAAGTTCATTTTTCTCTGTTTCGCATGCCTTGTTTAAGCATATTTTCATATCCTGTGACAGAAAATGATTTGCTTCAATACACATTTCTTTAATATTATCAGTAATTACTGATACGTTTAATTCTCTCATCTCTATACCTGATGCTTATGATATTTCTCATTATGTCTGACCTACTTAAGTCAGAACTGCATATCCTTTCCTTGTATTTTTTATATTTATTCTTGATATATTCAGAAATTTTAACTGATACATAGCCAATCATATATTTTTATTTATGAAGTGGCTGTGTATACACACAGCCACAAAAATAATTTATTCTAATTTTATTCTTTAGAGTTCTTATCTATAATATCTTCACTTATGCATTCTTAATTCTATTCATTTTCTGTATTATCTGCATTTTCAGAAGCTTCCGTTGAAGTATTATTCTCACTCTTTGAATCATCATCGATAAGTTTAACTATCTTATCTTCTATATCTCGTGGGTTATCTCTTACTTTTGCAATCTTGGCAACTTTAATATTTTCGTCTTTATCGATGTTAATTAATTTGACACCAAATGTATTTCTGCCAATTTCCGAAACCGTATTAACCTTGAACTGTATAATGATTCCCTCATTTGTAATCATCATAATCTCATGGTCGTCATTTACAGCCTTAACACCTACAACATATCCTGTCTTATCATTAATTCTGTAACATCTTACGCCTTTACCACCACGTTTCTGAAGTTTAAATTCATCAATTGATGTTCTCTTTCCAAGACCATTCTCTGATACTATTAATAATGAGTCACCCTGGTTATTCATCTGCATACCGACTATTTCATCGCCCGGCTCAAGATTCATACCTATAACACCCATTGAAGTACGGCCTGTTTTTCTGACATCTTTCTCATTAAATCTGATACACATACCATATTTCGTCACAAGGAAGATATCTCTGTTATTATTAGTTGTCTTAACTTCGATAAGCTCATCATCATCTTTAAGATTGATGGCCTGAAGTCCTGTTTTTCTCATATTTGCAAAGTCTATTAATGGTGTCTTTTTAACGATACCATTCTTAGTTGTCATAAATAAGAATTTTCTGTCACTGAATTCCTTAACTGGAATTACGGCTGAAATCTTCTCGCCAGGCTGAAGCTGCATAAGGTTAATTATAGCTGTACCTCTGGCTGTTCTTCCTGCCTCCGGTATCTGGTATGCCTTTAATCTGTAGGCTTTACCCATATTTGTAAGGAACATCAGATAATGATGCGTAGATGTCATAAGCAGGTCTACTATGTAATCATCATCAATTGTCTGCATTCCCTTAATTCCCTTGCCACCACGATTCTGACTCTTGAAATTATCTACAGTCATTCTCTTGATGTAACCAAGATTAGTTCTTGCAATTACTGTATTCTCATTAGGAATTAAATCTTCAACAGAAATATCATCTTCATCATATCCGATGGATGTTCTTCTGTCATCACCATATTTATCTCTGATTACTAATATTTCTTCTCTGATTACACCTAATAATTTCTTCTCATCAGCAAGAATTGCCTTTAATTCAGCAATCTTTATCTCAAGCTCTCTTAATTCATTTTCAAGTTTTTCTCTTTCTAAACCTGTCAATGCCCTGAGTCGCATATCTACGATAGCCTGTGCCTGTGCATCTGTTAATTCAAATCTTTCCATCAGACTGTCTTTAGCTATCTGGGTTGTTCTCGAACCTCTGATAATCTTAATAACTTCATCGATATTATCAAGTGCTATCATTAAGCCCTGTAAAATATGTGCTCGCTCTTCTGCTTTGTTTAAATCATACTTAATTCTTCTGGTTACTACATCTTCCTGATGGATTAAATAATAATTAAGCATCTCATATAAGTTGAGTACCCTTGGCTGGTTATCAACTAATGAAAGCATAATTACTCCGAATGTATCCTGAAGCTGGGTATGTTTATATAAATGATTTAAAACTATATTAGGATTAACATCTCTTCTAAGTTCGATTGCAATTCTCATTCCTGACTTATCAGACTCATCTCTTAGATCCGTGATACCGTCCACTTTCTTCTCCTTAACGAGTTCTGCAATCTTCTCTATAAGTTTTGCCTTATTAACCATATATGGAAGTTCTGTGACAACGATTCTGTTCTTACCATTCTCCATTGGCTCAATATTAGTAACCGCACGTACTTTTATCTTTCCTCGTCCGGTTCTGTAGGCTTCTTCTATTCCTCTTGTTCCTAATATCGTAGCTCCTGTAGGAAAATCAGGACCTTTTACGATATCAAGAATCTCTTCAATCTGTGTTTCCTTATCTTCAATTCTGTTGTCGATAATCTTAACGACACCATTGATTGTCTCTCTAAGGTTATGTGGTGGTATATTTGTAGCCATACCTACGGCAATACCACTTGTACCATTTACTAAAAGGTTTGGAAAACGTGCAGGTAATACAGTTGGCTCCTTCTCTGTCTCATCAAAGTTTGGAACAAAATCAACTGTATTTTTATTAATGTCTGCTAGCATTTCCATGGAAATCCTGCTAAGTCTTGCCTCTGTGTAACGCATGGCAGCCGCACCATCTCCATCGACTGAACCGAAGTTACCATGTCCATCTACGAGTGGATATCTGGTTGACCATTCCTGTGCAAGATTAACCAACGCACCATAGATAGAGCTGTCACCATGTGGGTGATATTTACCCATTGTGTCACCTACGATACGGGCGCATTTACGATGTGGTTTATCAGGACCATTATTTAATTCTATCATCGAGTATAATACTCTTCTCTGAACCGGTTTCAAACCGTCTCTTACATCTGGTAATGCTCTGGCTGCAATAACACTCATGGCATAATCGATATAAGATTTTTCCATAGTCTTTTTTAAATCAACCTCATGGATTTTATCAAATTCTTTTTCGTCCATTATATTATTTACTACCTTTCCTTTTTATAGTTAGTAATTCATTTTTAATACAAATCATTATTTCTACGACGTTTGTGTCGTAGAAATCGCGGGCAAAATTTCATATTTTGGCCTGCGATTATTTTTAAGGCTAGATATCTAAATTAGATACATATTTTGCATTTGCTTCAATGAACTCTCTTCTTGGCTCTACCTGGTCACCCATAAGAGTTGTGAATGTCAAATCTATCTCTGACTGGCTTTCCTCATCGATGGCAACCCTTAACAGTATTCTCTTCTCAGGATCCATTGTTGTCTCCCATAACTGCTCTGCATCCATCTCACCAAGACCTTTGTAAAGCTGAATCTTATTATTCTGGTCTCTTCCTACTTCTGACAGAATCTTATTAAGTTCTTCATCACTGTATGCATACCATACCTGCTTATTCTTTTCTAATTTGTAAAGAGGTGGCTGTGCAAGATATACGTGTCCTTCTCTTATCAGATCAGGCATAAGTCTATAGAAAAATGTTAAAAGTAATGTTGCAATATGAGCACCGTCTACATCGGCATCGGTCATAATTATTATCTTATGATATCTTAATTTTGAAATATCGAAATCTTCATGTATTCCTGTACCAAATGCTGTAATCATTGCCTTAATTTCGGCATTACCAAGTATTCTGTCTAATCTTGCCTTTTCAACATTTAAGATTTTACCTCTTAGTGGAAGTATAGCCTGGGTTGCTCTTGAACGTGCTGTCTTAGCTGAACCTCCGGCTGAGTCTCCCTCGACTATATATATCTCACAGTTTTCAGGATTCTTATCTGAACAGTCTGCTAATTTACCTGGCAGGCTTGCACCCTCTAATGCTGTTTTTCTTCTGGCTAAATCTCTTGCCTTTCTGGCTGCAGCTCTTGCTCTCTGTGCTAAAATTGATTTCTCACAGATAAGTTTAGCTACGTTAGGATTCTGCTCAAGGAAATATGTTAATTTCTCTGATACTACTGATTCTACAGCACTTCTTGCCTCTGTATTACCAAGCTTCTGCTTAGTCTGTCCCTCGAACTGTGGTTCTTCAATCTTGACACTTACTATTACCGTAAGTCCCTCTCTTATATCTTCACCTGTAAGATTCTGCTCACTGTCTTTTAATAATTTATTACTTCTTGCGTAATCATTAAATGTCTTTGTAATGGCACGCTTAAAGCCCTCGATGTGAGTTCCTCCTTCAGGTGTATTTATATTATTAACGAAACCATATGCATTTTCTGTATATGAATCATTATGCTGCAATGCAACTTCTACTGCTACTCCATTAACCGTTCCCTCACAGTAGATTATCTCCGGATATAATGGTTGTTTGCCCTTGTTTAAATAAGTTACGAATTCCTTTATACCGCCTTCGTAATGAAATACTTTCTCTTTCTTTTCCTCTCTGTCATCTCTAAGGATAATCCTAAGATTCTTAGTAAGGAAAGCCATCTCTCTTAATCTTATCTTCAATACATCATAATCATAAATCGTCTCTTCAAATATCTCTTTATCAGGTAAAAATGTTACACTTGTACCAGTCTGCTCTATAGGACATTCTCCAATTACCGTAAGCGGGCCTGTCGAATGACCTCTTTCGTATCTCTGTCTGTGAATCTTACCCTCTCTGCAGACAGTAACTTCTAACCATTCACTAAGTGCGTTAACTACTGATGCACCTACACCATGAAGTCCTCCGGATACCTTGTATCCTCCACCACCGAACTTTCCACCTGCATGAAGAATCGTAAATACTACTTCTACTGCCGGAAGTCCTGCCTTATGATTTATTCCGACAGGGATACCTCTTCCGTTATCCTTTACAGTTATTGAGTTATCTGCATTAATCTGTACATCAATTTCCGAACAATATCCTGCAAGTGCTTCATCTACAGAGTTATCTACTATCTCATATACAAGATGATGTAAACCTTTAGATGATGTGCTTCCGATATACATACCAGGTCTTTTTCTTACAGCTTCAAGTCCCTCTAGTATCTGTATCTGATCTGCTCCATATTGATTGTCTACGTTACTGTTTTCACTCATTTTTCGTTCTTGACCTCCTCATACAGTTTATATGTTCCATTTATAATTCTATAAATTTTATTTACATTTACTCTGTTTTCTATAAATTCGTCTAATCCGGTACATGTAACAATTGTCTGTATTCCGTCTAAACTCTCTATTAACTGATTCTGTCTGTTACTGTCTAATTCCGACATTACATCATCTAACAATAATACAGGCTCATCATTAATTATCTTCTTTACCAGTTCAATCTCTGATAGCTTTAATGAAAGTGCTGCTGTTCTCTTCTGTCCCTGACTTCCATATTTGCGGATATCCATATCTTTTATATAAAATCCTAAATCATCTCTATGTGGACCAACTGTGGTTGTCTTAAGTTTTATGTCTCTGTTGCGGCTGTCTGTAATCTCTTTTAATAGATTTTCATATATCGCATTTGGTTCATATACCAGATGAATACTTTCCCTGCCACCAGATAATCTGTTATGTATGTCGCAAATGATTTCATTTATCTGATGTATAAATTCTTCCCGCCTTTTTATGATTTTATTACCATAATCTGCTAATTGCATATCCCATATGTCTAATGTGGCATACAGACTATTGTCATAATTAAAGCTTAAATCCTTGAGAAGCTTATTACGCTGGGTTAAAATCTTGTTGTAATTAACGATATTATGAACATAGAATTTATCAATCTGGCATAATTCCATATCAATGAATTTTCTTCTTTCAGCAGGACCATTTTTAATAATAGCTAAATCTTCCGGTGAAAAGAATATTACATTAACTATGCCAAACAGCTCGCTGACTTTCTTAATCGGCATACCATTTATGGCAATTCCTTTAGACTTTGATTTTTTAAGATGGATATCAATCCTATATGGAACATCATTCTTCTTAACAATTAATTTGATATGAGATTCATTTTTACCAAATCTTATTATCTCGCTGTCCTTGCTTCCTCTGTGAGATTTAGCTGTCCCACACATATATAATGCTTCTAAGATATTTGTCTTACCCTGTGCATTATCGCCATAGAGAATATTTGTTCCATCATCAAATTCCATATAAAGATTTTTATAATTTCTATAATTTTCCAAATTAACAGATTCTATTATCATTTATCTAACCAACTATTTTAATTTCTTCACCGTTATAACTTACAACATCTCCATCTCTCAATTTTTTACCACGCTGGAGTTCAACTTCACCATTAACCTTAACTTCACCATTAATGATTACAATCTTTGCCTCAACTCCTGAGCTTACAAGACCGGCAGCCTTAAGCGCCTGTCCAAGTTTAATAAATTCATCATTTAGATTTATTGTATACATAATCTCACAACACTTTCTGTTTAAATTCTGCCTTAAACATTTGATTAATTATTAATTACATTGAAATTTACAGGAAGTACAAGATAGATATAAGACTCATCATCATTCTTAATAAAGCATGGTGCTTTGGCATTAAGAAGATAAATTGTAATCTCTTCATCATCAATTACTCTTAGTGCATCAATAAGGAATTTAGGATTAAAGCCAATCATAATATCCTTACCCTCTTTTGTAATTGTAATATTCTCATTCATTGAACCCATTACGGAATTAATCTTAAGTTCAAGTTCTCCGTCCTGAATTGTAATAATAATTGGTTTCTTGTCACCCTCCTTGATAAGAAGTGTGGCTCTGTCGATACAATCAAGAAACTCTTTTTTATTAATATTAATCTTTGTCTCATAATCTGATGAAAGCATCTGATTAATCTTAAAATATTCTCCCTCAATTAATCTTGAAACAACTACTGTATTATCAAATTCAAATACAATGTGATTCATTGTAAAGAATATTCTGACCTCGTCATCATTACCGCCATTTAAAATCTTACAAATCTCTGTAAGTGTCTTACCAGGTACAATCGCACTGATTGTATCAAAGGAATCTTTAAGTTCTACTTTACGAATGGAAATTCTGTGTCCATCTAATGATACAACCTTAAGTTCGTTACCATTAACTTCGAAAAGCTCACCTGTCATAATCTTGTTATTATCATTATCAGCTATTGAGAAAATAGTCTGTCTTATTATTTCTTTTAATGTAAACTGTGAAAGATATATAAATTTATCTTTTTCAATCATTGGTAAATAAGAGAAATCTTCTCCTGACTTACCTGCAATATTGAATTTGGCTTTCTCACATGTTATAAGCATCTGATAATTATTGTCTGTAGAGATAGTAATTTCACTATCAGGAAGTTTTCTAACTATTTCAGAAAAAATCTTAGCATCAATTGCTATCTTACCTTTTTCGATTATCTCACCTTCAACAAGAGTCTCAATTCCTAATTCCATATCATTAGCTGTAAATTTAATCTCATTAGTAGATGCATCAATTAATATACATTCAAGAATAGACATTGTAGTTTTAGATGGAACTGCTTTTAAAACTATATTAACTGCATTTGTCAAATTAGATTTTTTAAAAACCAACTTCATTGTGAATATCTCCTTCCGGGCTTTATGCCCATATATATATATATAATTAAATTTAGTAGTATTAGTAATAGGGGCTGTGGAAATGTTTAAAAGTGCCTCAATCCCTTTAAATAAGCTATTTTCGAAGTCTGAAAAATGTGTTAGCAGTATGTTAATCACACTTGTATAAGTCATATTTTGTCAACATAGGCAATTTTGTGAAAAAGGATTAAAAAATTTAATCAACATCAAATTCACATGGTTATGAACCTCACAAAGCCATTAATGTGAATAAATTAGTTAGGCATCAACTTCTTCTTAAGGACCTCAACTGTATTCTTAATCTGGTCATTAGTATTAATATCAGCCGCAATCCTATCATATCCATGGATTACGGTTGTATGATCACGTTTACCGAGAAGTGCACCAATAGCTGACAGAGATTCATCAGTTAAAGTACGGCAGAGATACATAGCTATCTGTCTTGGAATAACTATATTCTGACTCTTCTTCTTAGAAGCTAAATCAGTCTGTGATATATTAAAATGTTCAGCCACCATCTGTATAATTAATGGACATGTTATCTCATTAACAGTATTAGGAGAGATGGAATCTTTAAGAACTTCTTTAGCTAATTCTATATCCATCTTAAGTGGTGAAATCTTAGAATAAGCTACTACCTTAGTAAGAGCTCCCTCAAGTTCTCGGATATTGGATATAATATTAGTAGCTATATATTGAAGTATCTCATTGTCAATATCATATCCCTCAAGTTCAGCTTTCTTCTGTAAAATAGCCATTCTTGTCTCATATTCAGGGGAAGATATATCTACTGAAAGTCCCCATTCAAAACGTGAACGTAATCTTTCTTCTAATGTAGTCATCTCTTTAGGAGGCTTATCAGAAGAAATAACTATCTGCTTCTTAGCTTCATATAAAGTATTAAATGTATGGAAGAATTCTTCCTGACATCTTTCTTTACCTATAATAAATTGTATATCATCAATAAGTAAAACATCTATATTTCGGTATTTATTACGGAATTCCATAGTTGCATTCTGGTTTTCATTACGAATTACATTAATAAGTTCATTTGTAAATGCTTCACTTGTAACATAGAGGACTTTGGCATTGGCATTATGTTCTAATATATAATGAGCTATAGAGTGCATAAGATGAGTTTTACCAAGTCCAACACCTCCATATAAGAAGAGAGGGTTACATATTTCACCAGGTGCTTCGGCTACTTTAAGTGCATAAGCCTGGGCAAAGTTATTACTTCCACCTACGACGAATGTATCAAAAGTATATCTTGGATTAAGGTTTGCTTCAGCTATTCTGGCTTTAAGGTTTGCGTCGGATGCTGAATCGTGGCTTTCTAACTTACTGTCTACTGAATAATTGTCCAAATCATCAGGAGAAATGAATACTATTTCATATTCTTCCCCAAGAAATTCAGCTATTGTTACCTTAAAATATTTATAGAAACGCTTATTAATGTAGTTAACGCCAAGGCTTTCTTCAACAACAATAGTAATTACCTTATCCTTTACTGAATGTACCTTGAGTGGTTTAAGCCATGTATCAAAGGAAACATCAGCAATATCGTATTCATATTTAATATAATCTAATATTTCGTTCCATTTACTTTGTAAAATCTCTAACATAAATCAAAACCATGCCTTTCTAAGCTATAAATTCGGCTTTTTCTATTCTGTATGAAAGTTGCTGGATTGTCAGATTATATATGATAGAAAACAATCCTTTTAAACTTTAAAAAAACTGTATTGTTGAAAAAAGCGCAAAGTTACAGATATATTTATTTTATAACATAATTGACAAATTTTCAATCAAAATAATAAGATTAATATTATGTATTGTTTATTAAAAACATTATATATAGAAGAAAGAAAAAAATAGTTAAATTAACAAAATTGTGGATAAAGTTGTGGATAAAGTGGAAAACTTTTTAAATAAAAGATAAAATAACCCTAAAATAGTGGTTTTTTATGAGGTTGATAATGTTATATGAAAAAATATTGAAGATGTTAATAATTAATGTTAAGATATTAGAAAATTAGTTTACAATAATATTCTTGTTAATAATGTATATTTTGTAATACACATTATTAAGAGGGACGAGATATCCCTAAAATAAAAGAGATTTTTTAAAAATATGAACGGTTATCCACAAGTTATCCACAATTTGTGGATAAAATTATGTAAATTATTTCATAAGTTATGTAAAGTGGACAACTTTTTATAAATTAACTTTTATTAGGGATAAATCATTGAAAAAATGCTTGACTTATAAGGCTTCATACCATATAATTGTAACGATATTTTCCAATTTGATGTTTTAAGCATTAACTTTTGAGTCTTATCACCAGGTTAATGCATTGAACTATATATGAAGAGGAGGTGCATGTGAAATGAAGATGACATTCCAGCCTAAGAAGAGATCAAGATCTAAAGTTCATGGTTTCAGAAAGAGAATGAGTACTGCAAGCGGAAGAAAAGTTTTAGCAGCAAGAAGATTAAAAGGAAGAAAGAAATTATCAGCTTAAGATTAAGACCGCAGTTATGTGGTCTTTTCTTCTTTAATAAAGAAAAGTAGTATTACTTTTTATATGGTGGTTTAAGTGAAAAGATTTAATTCGATTAAGAAAAATGAAGAATTCAGATACATTTATAATAATGGTAAGTCATATGCTAACAAAAATCTTGTTATGTATGTAATAAGAACAGAAAATAATAAAAACAGAATTGGAATATCGGTTAGTAAGAAAGTTGGCAACAGTGTTGTACGACATCATCTGACAAGACTTATCAGGGAAAGCTTCAGATTGAATGAAGAAAAGTTCCAATATAATGTAGATATTGTAGTAGTAGTAAGAGTTCAGGCAAAAGATGCCGAATACAAAGAAATACTTAGTTCGTTTCTGCATTTATGCAGATTACACAGATTATTAAAAGAAGAGATGGTGTAACTTTGAAGGTAGTTAGCGATATTTTTAGAGCAATATCAAAATTATTAAAGAAATTTCTGATTTGTGGAATAAAGTTTTATAGAAAGTATTTGTCACCACTTAAGAGACATACTCATTGCAGGTTTATTCCAACATGCTCACAATATGCGTTGGAAGCAATTGAAAAATATGGACCCTTTAAAGGTACGTTTTTGGCTTTAAAAAGAATATTAAGATGCAATCCGTTTTCAAAGGGTGGTTGTGATCCTGTCCCATAAAGGAGGAGAAAATTGTTTAATTTTATTTTAACCCAGAATAGTGCGCCTATTATTGGCTGGTGTGCTAAGTTGCTAGGTAAAGTAATGGAAGGGATATATGTATTATTTAGCAAAGGTCTGAATATTGAGAATATCGGTTTATGTATTATCATGTTCACATTAATTGTTAAATTATTAATGATTCCTTTAACAGTAAAGCAACAGAAGTTCTCAAAATTATCTACTTTAATGAATCCTGAACTTCAGGAGATTCAGAAGAAGTATAAAGGTAAACGTGACAACGAATCAATGATTAAGATGAATGAGGAAACTCAGGCTGTATATGAGAAATACGGTACATCTCCAACAGGTAGTTGTCTGCAGTTATTAATCCAGATGCCAATTATGTTCTCATTGTATTACATTATTAGCAGTATTCCAGGATATGTTCCACAGATTTATAATTACTATGTGCCTGTAAGTAAGGCAATCGTAGCTGATTATGATTATTTTAATTATATGGACAAGGCATATGATAAATATGTTGTTGGTAAAGATGGAAAAGATGAATATAAATATATAGATGATATGCTTGATTCATTTACTTCTGTTAAAGAGAAGAAAGTTGTAGATGTTTTAGCTAAATATAAGACATCACAATGGGATGATTTAGAAGATTCATATGCTAATGTTGACAGTTTTGTAAATGAATTATCAGTAATTAAAGATGATCAGTGGGAAGAATTTATAGCTGATGCTGATAAGAGCGAAAAAGAAGATTTAGAAAAATTTGTTGAAGCAGTTAAGAATAAAGACGTTTCAGAATATATTGACTCAAGCGAATCAGAAGTTATTAAATCAAGTGAAAAGAAAGTAATGAAGATTAATGAGTTTGGACCAATTAACTTAAGCCAGTCTCCAAACACAATGATGGGTATTGCAATACTTATCCCTATCTTATCATTCTTAACACAGTGGTTAAGCGTAAAGATTTCAATGAGTGCCAATAAAGAGCAGATGGCAGAGAATCCAATGGGTAATTCAATGAAAGTAATGAATGTAATGTTACCTTTAATGTCAACATTCATCGCATTTACGGTTCCTGCAGGTCTTGGTCTGTATTGGGTATGTACAGGTATATTCCAGATAATTATTCAGATTTGCATAAATGCATATTTTAAGAAAGTAGACGTTCAGGATATTATTAAAGCTAATGTAGAGAAGGCAAATAAGAAGAAAGAGAAAAAAGGAATAGACGTTAATAAAGTAGCATCAGCAGCTACTACAAGTACAAAGTCAATTAAGAGCAAAGCTAACGTAAATACTAAGAAAGTTAACAGTCAGGACGTAAAATATAAACCAGGAAGTATGGCTGCAAAAGCAAATATGGTTAAAAATTACGAAGACAAAAACAGAAAGTAGGGAAAGGTTATGGAGTTCAAGGAATTTACAGGTAAAACTGTTGATGATGCACTTACATCAGCAACAATAGAATTAGAAACTACAAGTGATAATTTAGAATACGAAGTAATAGAAGCTGGCAGCAATGGTATTCTTGGTATTGGTAAGAAACCTGCTAAGATTAAGGCAAGAAAGAAAGTTACTATAGAAGATGCTGCGAGAGAATTTCTTGAAAAAGTATTCAAAGCAATGAATCTTATTGTAAACATTGATATAAATTTTTCAGAAGAAGATAAGACAATGGACATTAATCTTTCAGGAGAAGAAATGGGATTGCTCATAGGTAAAAGAGGTCAGACAATCGACTCTATACAGTATCTTGTAAGTCTTGTAGTTAATAAAGAAAGCAAGGAATACTTAAGAGTAAAGGTTGATACTGAAAATTACCGCGAGAGAAGAAAAGCAACTCTTGAAGAATTAGCTAAGAATATTGCATACAAGGTTAAGAGAACAAAGAGAGCTGTTTCTTTAGAGCCAATGAATCCTTATGAGAGAAGAATTATTCATTCTGCACTTCAGAACGATAAATATGTAACAACAAAGAGTGAAGGTGAAGAACCTTACAGACATATTATTGTATTACTTAAGAAATAGTAATATAATAGAGTTAGTGTTGTAATATGACATTAACATCATATAGAAGAAATACATTTATTATGATGAACCCGATATGAACTTACATTCTTATCGGGTTTATCTACCTTGAAAAAATATACCAGAAAGGTATGGTTAATATATGTTTAAGAACGAAACTATAGCTGCTATTTCAACAGCAATGAGTAATTCAGGCATTGGAATAGTAAGAGTAAGCGGCGAAGATGCCATAAGTATAGTAAAGAAAATATTTGTTCCTTATAGATCAGGTAAAGATATAGAAAAAGTATCTTCTCATACTGTTCATTATGGAAATATAGTTGAAAATGGACGAATAATAGATGAAGTTCTTGTAATAATTATGAAAGCACCTAACACATATACAAGGGAAAATGTAGTAGAGATAGACTGTCATGGCGGTGTATTAATTACTAAAAAAATATTTGAATTATTATTAAGAAATGGTGCAAGATGCAGTGAACCAGGTGAGTTCACTAAGAGAGCATTTTTAAATGGAAGAATAGATTTATCACAGGCAGAAGCTGTAATGGACGTAATTAATGCTAAGAATAATATGGCATTAAATGCTTCAATTTCACAGTTAAAAGGTAACATCAGTAACGTCATAAAGGATATAAGATCAAAAATTATTTATCACATTGCATTTATAGAGGCAGCATTAGATGACCCTGAGCATATGAGCATAGACGATTACGGTGAAGAATTGAAAATAGATGTAGAGAAGATTATCTCTACTTTAGATAAATTATTAAGCACATCAGATAATGGTAAGATAATTTCTGAGGGTATTAAAACAGTAATTTTAGGTAAACCAAATGCAGGAAAATCATCTTTAATGAATACTTTATTAGGTGAAGACAGAGCAATAGTTACTGAAATTGCGGGTACAACAAGAGATACTTTAGAAGAAACAATGAGCTTATCAGAATTACACTTAAATATTATAGATACGGCAGGAATAAGAGAGACAGAAGATGTCGTAGAGAAGATTGGTGTAGAGCGTTCAAAGAAGATAGCAGCCGATGCAGACTTAATTATATATGTGGTAGATGCATCTGTTCCTATGGACGATAATGATAAAGAGATAATCAGGCTTATTTCCGATAAAAAATCGATTGTTTTATTGAATAAAACTGATTTAGAGTGTATAGTAACAAGTGAAGATATTAAGAAGATTATTGATACAGAACCAATAGAAATATCTGCTAAAGATAATATTGGAATAGATAAACTTGAAAATAGAATTAAAGAGATGTTCTATGATGGAATGATTTCATTTAATGATGAAATCTATATAACTAATCTAAGACATAAAGAGGCATTAACAGAAGCAATTGAAAGTCTTAAGATGGTTAATGAAAGTATAGATAACGGAATGCCGGAAGATTTTTATTCTATTGATTTGATGAATTCATATGAAGTGCTGGGTAATATTATAGGTGAATCGGTATCCGATGACCTTGTAAATGAGATTTTCAGCAAGTTTTGTATGGGTAAATAAATGAAAGGTCGTAAAGAACAATGTCAAATGTGTGTGAAGAATATGATATAGTCGTAGTAGGTGCAGGTCATGCAGGTTGTGAGGCATCGCTTGCCTGTGCAAGAATGGGACTTAATACAATAATGTTTACAGTAAGCGTAGATAGTATAGCTTTAATGCCATGTAATCCTAATATAGGTGGAAGTTCTAAAGGACATCTTGTACGTGAGATAGATGCATTAGGCGGAGAAATGGGTAAAAATATTGATAAAACATTTATCCAGTCGAAGATGTTAAATGTGTCTAAAGGTCCGGCAGTACATTCATTAAGAGCGCAGGCTGATAAACATAACTATACACATGAGATGAGAAAAACCTTAGAAAATACGGATAATCTTACTATAAGACAGGCTGAAGTTACAGAACTTATAGTAGAAGACGGCGTAATAAAAGGTGTTAAGACATTTTCAGGGGCAACATATTATGCTAAGGCAGTTGTTCTATGTACAGGAACATATTTAAAAGCAAGATGTATATATGGAGATGTGAGCAATCCAACAGGACCAAACGGATTACAGCCTGCTAATCATTTGACAGATTCACTAAAGGCAAATGGAATAGAGATGTTCAGATTCAAGACAGGAACACCTGCAAGAGCTGATAAACGTTCAATAGATTTCTCTAAAATGGAAGAGCAGTTCGGAGATAAAAGAGTTGTCCCATTCTCATTTTCGACGGACCCTGAATCAGTACAGAAAGAACAGGTGTCATGCTGGCTTACTTATACTAATGAGGAGACACATAAGATTATCAGAGATAATTTGGACCGTTCACCATTATTTTCAGGAATGATTGAGGGAACAGGACCAAGATATTGCCCATCCATAGAAGATAAGGTAGTTAAATTTGCTGACAAAGACAGACACCAGGTATTTATAGAGCCAGAAGGATTATATACAAATGAAATGTATCTTGGTGGAATGTCAAGTTCGCTTCCTGAGGACGTACAGTATGCAATGTATAGAACAGTAAAAGGTCTGGAAAATGTTAAAATAGTAAGAAATGCATATGCAATTGAATATGATTGTATTAATCCTATGCAGTTAAAACCTACATTGGAATTCAAGAAGATAAAGGGTCTGTTTAGCGGTGGACAGTTTAATGGAAGTTCAGGATATGAAGAAGCTGCAGCACAGGGTATACTTGCAGGTATTAATGCAGGACTGTCAGTAAAAGGAGAAGAACAGGTAATATTAGACCGTTCACAGGCATATTTAGGAGTCTTAGTCGATGACCTCGTTACTAAGGAGAATCACGAACCATACAGAATGATGACTTCAAGAGCAGAATATAGATTATTATTAAGACAGGATAATGCTGATTTAAGATTATCTGAAATCGGTCACAGAGTAGGTCTCGTAAGTGATGAAATGTATGAAAAGGTATGCAATAAGAAGAGACTTATTGAAGAAGAGATAGACAGACTTAATAAAATCAATGTCGGTGCTAATCCTAAAATGCAGGAATTCTTAGAAGCACATAACAGCACACCTTTAAAGACAGGAACAACATTGGCTGAATTAATAAAGAGACCTGAATTAGACTATGATATGTTAGCAGAATTCGATAGTGAAAGAAAAGAGCTGCCAAATGATGTAATAGAGCAGGTTAATATAAATATTAAATATGATGGATATATTAGACGCCAGATGAAACAGGTAGAGCAGTATAAGAAGCTTGAGAATAAGAAGATAAGTGAAGAAATAGATTATGACGACGTAAAGAGTCTTAGAAACGAAGCAAGACAAAAATTAAAGTTATGTAAACCAATTTCAATTGGACAGGCTTCGCGAATATCAGGTGTAACACCAGCAGATATATCAGTTCTGTTAGTATATATTGAGCAGTTCAATTATATGAAGAATAGACAAAACAGAGAGAATAGTGAGAATAAAGAAAACAAAAACAAAGAAGATTAGTTGTTTAGTTGGAATTAATTTAATTGAAATAAGTAAAAATATGATATGGAGCAATAATGGAATATAATCTTGATTTATTAACAGATACATTTAGAAAAATTAATATAGAATTATCAGACAAGCAGGTTTCGCAATTTATCAAATATTATGAGATGCTTGTTGAGAAAAATAAAGTGATGAATCTGACTGCCATAACAGAATATGAAGATGTTATAATAAAACATTTTGCAGACAGTCTTTTATCTTATAAGGTAATCGACTTAAGTAATGTAGATAGTCTTATAGATGTCGGAACAGGAGCAGGTTTTCCGGGAATTCCACTAAAGATAGTATTTCCACAGATGAAGATTACATTATTAGATTCATTAAAAAAGAGAATTAATTTTCTAAATGAAGTTATTGATGAATTAGGACTTGAAAATGTTGAATGTATACATGGAAGAGCTGAAGATTTTGGACATGATGCAGAATATCGTGAACAGTATGACTTATGTGTATCAAGAGCAGTAGCTAATCTCTCAACATTATCTGAATATTGTCTGCCATTTATCAAGGTAGGCGGTAAGTTTGTATCATATAAAGCTGCAAATATTGATGAAGAATTAAATAATGCAAAAAATGCAATAATGAAGTTAGGTGGAAATATTTCAGATACTAAGACTATGGAATTACCAAATTCAGATGAAATAGAGAGAAACTTTGTTATAATCAATAAAATCAGCAAATTGAGCAACAAGTATCCAAGAAAATCAGGTATACCATCAAGAGAGCCATTATTATAGAAATATTATATTATTATAATATCATCGAGAGGTTAAGTAGTAGAAGTAGTAGACTATTTTTAGCGACAATTAGAATTATTGAAAATGCCACACTATCATAGTATAGGAGAGAGTTGAATATGGAAAGTATTTTAGCATTTATCAAAGGTGAGAAAAGTAAAAATGAAAAAAGTATAAATGAAATAACAGAAAAAATAAATCAAAATCTGTATCAGATAGAAGAGATAGAAAATATGGTTGTAGAACTGAGTAAAAATATAGATACAACATATGAAATCTTTTCACCAAATGATTTTGACAAAGATAATAATGTTGTTGAAATAGAAAAGTTAAATCTAAAGAAAACAGAATTAAATATCGAGATAGAAGCCTTACGTGATAAATTAGACAATTTAGAAAAACAGAAAAGTAAAATAGATGCTTCCTTAGAAGAAATATATGATATAGAAAAGCAACTGGCTAATAATGTTAAAAATACAAAGTATTTAATAGATAAAGAAGTAAAGAAAACAGAAGAAAAAAATATTAAGAAGTCTACATTAATATTAGAACAGCAAATTAATAAAGACAACCATTACATATCTAATATTGTTAAGAAAGATATTGAAAAAGTACAGAATAAAATCGAGCTGTGCGAGAACTTGATAGATATGGACTCTAACAGAGCAAAATTAGAAATTACAAAAATAAAAGAAGAACTTTTATATATTGAAAAAAAAGTAAATGCTAAAATGTTTCACGTGAAACATTCAGAAGATGACTCTGAAAAAATAGGATTATATAAAAATATAAGTGACTTCATAAAAGAATATCAGAAAAAAATTAATATGAAGATATCTTTTAACTATAGTGGTTTAAAGATACTTGATAGTAAATGGAATGTAATAAATGTTATAAGAATTATAAAGGAAGCAATTGATAATGCAGAAAGTCATTCAAATGGTACAATTATTAATATTAATATAGTAATTGATAAAATAAATGTTGAGGAAAATGATTATAATATAGATGATATTTCAACAGATAGCAACCAAGTAGAAAGTGAAATTAATAATGGTGATTTACACCAGATTAATTTTTTGGTTGGAGATGAAAATAGATATAATATAAATATTGTTATTACTGATAATGGTGATGGTTTTACAATGCAGGACGATAATGTTCTATTATCTAATAATCTTAATGGAATATCAATAATGAAGTATAGAACATCATTATTAAATGGAATGATAATAGTAGATTCATCATTAGGTATGGGAACTACAGTTAAACTTGTTTATCAGGTAAGTTAATGTAGAAGAAGTAGTTAATGTTAATATGTGTTAAGTCAAATTTATTTTTAAATATTATGGTAGATGGATTAGACGGTAATGTTTCACGTGAAACATTACCTCTTTTAGTTTAGAAATATTAATAAAATTACTGTTAGATTAGTTAATAATATAGAATGTAGAAAATAATAAAATTCTTTTATTTAAAATTTTAATGGTGTTTAGTTATTATGTAATTTAATCTGTTAAATAATTAATAATAGTAGTATAAAAGGTAAACAATGTTTCACGTGAAACATTTACTCTGATTTATTAAATATTGCACAATAAATTTAATATTTTTATATTTTCTTTTACTAGATTAATAATTATATACGTGATATAATTATTTTCTGAAAGAAATATATAAGGAGTCGTGCAGAATAAATCTTTCAATTAATGGGATTAAAAATGTCAGTAAAATGATAAAATACAAGAATATTTAATCCAAATTCGTGTTGATTATCAACGAATATTATTTATAATATGCATGAAATGATATGGGTAGAATAATTGCTATTGCTAACCAAAAAGGCGGTGTCGGAAAGACAACAACATCTATTAATTTATCAGCGTGTTTAGCAGAAGCAGGTAAAAAAGTGCTTGTAGTTGATATTGACCCACAGGGAAATGCTACAAGTGGACTAGGCGTTGAAAAAAATGAACTTGAAAATACAATATATGAATTATTTGTTGGAGAATGTGAGTTATCTGATTGTCTTATCGAAAATGTATTGGATAATTTATCAGTTTTACCATCAAATGTTAATCTTTCAGGTGCAGAAATAGACCTTATTGGTATAGAAAAAAGAGAATTTTTATTGAAAAAATATATAACACCGATAAGAGATAATTACGATTTTATAATTATCGATTGCCCGCCATCTTTAAATATATTAACAGTAAATGCAATGACAACAGCAGATACAGTATTAGTTCCAATTCAATGTGAATATTATGCATTGGAGGGATTATCACAGTTAATACATACAATTAATCTGGTTAAGCAGAGACTTAACCCTGAGTTAGAGATGGAGGGTGTTGTATTTACAATGTATGATGCCAGAACTAATTTGTCATTGGAAGTTGTTGAAAATGTAAAGAAAAATTTGAAACAGAATGTTTACAAAACAATAATACCAAGAAATATCAGATTAGCAGAAGCACCAAGTCATGGTTTACCAATTAATTTATATGATTCTAAATCTGTAGGTGCTGAAAACTATAGATTATTGGCACAGGAAGTCATTTATAATGATGAGGGTAAAGAGTTCGATGTAAATTCTTTTGATAGTAGTATTTTTGATAAGAAAGAAACAAAGAAAAGTAAACTATCTAAGTTAATAAAGAAAAAGTAAAAGTAAAAAAAAATAGATTTTGAACAATTTTAGATATTTGAAATATTAATAATATTAAAAATACTATTAATTTTAAATATTTCTAATATTAAGAATGTTTCACGTGAAACATTTTTGATGATATATTAGTAATATTTAAAATAATAATTATTGAATACTAACATAATAATAATTACTAAATACTAAAGAAATGAAAATATAATAATAAATATAACATAAATAATAAACATAAATAATAACATAAATATAGTATGGAGGATTGTATCTCTATTAATTAAATAATATTTAGATATTAATAGAATACATAGAATAATAAAGTATGGCAACTAAAAATTCAAAAAAAGGACTAGGTAAAGGGTTAGATTCCTTAATACCTACAATTGATGCAGAAGAATTAAGTATAAAACCTGCAAAAAAAAATAATAATATAGAGAAGAACGATGGAGTATTTACTGTTAAAATTAATTCAGTAGAACCAAACAGAAATCAGCCAAGAAAGACATTTAATGAAGATGCTTTAACAGAGTTAAGTGAATCTATAAAGCAATATGGAATAATTCAGCCAATAGTAGTTCAGAAAAAGAACGACTATTATGAAATAATAGCCGGTGAGAGAAGATGGAGAGCTGCTAAACAGGCAGGATTAAAAGAAGTTCCTGTTATTATTAAGGATTATAGTGAACAGGAAACAGTGGAGATTGCTTTAATTGAAAATATACAGAGAGAAGAATTAAACCCAATTGAAGAAGCTCTGGCATACAAGAGATTGCTTACAGAATATAATTTAAAGCAGGATCAGGTAGCTGAAAGAGTATCTAAGAGCAGAACAGCAGTTACTAACTCTATGCGATTATTAAAATTAACTGATGAAGTACAACAGATGGTTATAGAGGATCTAATATCAAGTGGACACGCAAGAGCCTTATTACCAATTGAAGATAATGATTTACAGATACAATTGGCAACAAGAATTATGGACGAGAAACTCAGTGTTAGAGAGACAGAGAAACTTGTAAAGAGTATATTAAATAAAAAGCCAGAGAAGAAAAAAGAAAAGGTTGAAAATGCATTTGTATATGAAGAGATTGAAAATAAGATAAAAGAAATAGTTGGTACAAAGGTAAAAGTAAATCATAAACCAAATGGTAAAGGTAAGATTGAAATAGAATATTATTCTGATAAGGAACTTGAAAGATTACTAGATTTATTTATGAGTACACAGCAATAATTACATAATTACTATATAGTAAGTATATAATAAGTAAATAATAAGCATATAGTAAAGTACAAGAAAGATAGCATTAAGTAATAAAATTATATGTTAATAAGTATATTTTACAGTGGTAGTAAACAAATGCAGAATATAAAAAATTAATCAGAATACAATTAGTTAAAATAATAGAAAGAAGAAATTAACAGATGAATAGTGAGTTATTGAACAAGATAGGAATAGGTGAAATTGATCCTGCATATTTTATTATTGGATTATTAGTTATTTGTTTAGGTTTATTAATATATATAATAGCCACAAATAAGAAAATTAAGACATTGAATGAAAAATATAAGAAATTTATGAGTGGTAAAGATGGAAGGACACTTGAGAACATAATTGCTAAGAGATTTTCACAGGTAGACGAATTAATAGACCTTGATAAAACAAAAGATGAGAGACTTGATGAAATAAACGAGAATCTTCAGATTGCCTTCCAGAAAATTGGAATTGTCAAGTATGATGCATTTAACGAGATGGGTGGAAAATTAAGTTTTGCATTAGCATTACTTAATAAAGAGAATACTGGTTTTGTAATTAATGCAATGCATAGCAGAGAAGGCTGTTATACATATATTAAAGAGATAATCAGAGGAGAGTCATATATATTATTAGGTGAGGAAGAAAAAGAGGCAGTTGATAAAGCTATAAATTGTGATAATTATATGGAATAATATTAATATTATATATGATAAGAATTAATATATAATAAGAGCCGAAGAGATAATATAGAATAATAAATGATAATAGAATAATACAGTATTATGGAAAAAGGGACTTGAACCCTCACGCCAAATATTGCGAAAATATTGTTAAACAGACAGGCGGTATAATTGATGCATAATTTTTTTGAAGCAATTGGTTTTAGTAATCGTAAAGATGGTAAAGAGAAAACATTAATTAGAAATATAGTAAAGAATACCATAAATGATTACAAAGAAAATCATAATTATAAAGTAGAAGCTAAAGGTAAGACTATGGAAGTCGGAATCAAATTTGGTGAGTATATAGGAATGTATATTCAAGGCGAATTTCTAGAAGATGGTGAATTTGAAGTTGATTCTGTATTTCCATATGTAAAGCCTATGAGTTATGAAAAATATAAAAATGGAATAACTATTGAACCAAATGTATATAATGTTTCATTTTCAGCAGCTTGTGATACATTAAGTGAGAATGGAATATCAATAATTTTTTATTTGCAAAATGGCATTGAATATATGAATTATAAGGATAAGCTAAAGGATGATTATGAAATAGGACTTGCAGGACTCTCTATGTCAGGAAGAATTATTCTGCCTACAAATGTTAACAAAGACTATATAAATAAATATGCTGATAAGAAGAAAAATAAACAAAACTTGTTTATTGAAGCAAGAGATGGAAACCAGGATGCAATGGAGTCATTAGCCTTTGACGAAATGGAGATGTATACAAGAATAAATAAGAGAATAGAGAACGAGAACTTATATTCTGTAATAGATACATGTTTCATGCCATATGGTTTGCAATCTGACAAATATTCAATAATTGGAAGAATTGTTAATATTCACAAATGCAGAAACAGCATAACATTTGAAACCGTCTATATATTACATTTAGAATGTAATGATGTAATAATAACAGTTGCAATTAATGATAAGGATTTATTTGGTGTTCCTGAAATTGGAAGAAGATTCAAAGGAATAATATGGTTGCAGGGACGAGTTAAGTTTAATAAGTAAAAAAATATATATAAAGTTATGTAAACTGGAATTACTTGACGATGAATAATATATATGATAAAATTTGATATGTCGAAATTGTTTCCGTAGCTCAGCTGGATAGAGCGACCGCCTCCTAAGCGGTAGGTCGGGTGTTCAAATCACCTCGGGAACGCTTAAATGTAATACTGCAAACCTTTAGTTTGGGTTTGCAGTATTTTATATAAAGATATTATATGGTAAGTGCTATGTAAATGTATGATAAATGCAGCATAGTAAGTATTATGTGATAATTATTATGCAGTAGGTATTATATAAAAATTATTGTAAGCAGATAGAATGTGGTGCAAATATGAATTATATAGTGTTAGATTTAGAATGGAATCAGGCAATTAAACAAGACCATAATTCACAGTTATTATTTGAGATTATAGAGATTGGTGCAGTAAAATTAGATGATAATTTTAAGAAAAAAGGTACATATCAGAAATTGATAAAGCCTGAATTATTTAAGAAGATACATCCAATAGTCACCGGAATTACGAAATTGCAGGATAGAGATTTTACTAATGAGAAGAATTTCAAATATGTTATTAAAGAGTTTTTGAGATGGTGCGGTGACGATTATATATTCTGTACATATGGTAATCAGGACTTGTATGAATTGCAATGTAATATGAGATACCATAATGTAGAGATACCATGGAAATATCCTTTTAAATATATAGATATACAGAAGATTCTCAGTGTAGAATATAAAGAAGAAATCGAACAGATGTCGTTAGAGAAGGCAGTCAATTTCTTAAAGATTAACCATAAAAGCGTATACCACAGAGCATTAGGCGATGCAATGTATACAGCAGAAATTCTATGCAGATTAGATAAGGAAAATATAAGAAAATATATTTCAATCGACCATTGTTGTCTGCCAGAGACAGAGAGAATAGCAAAAGATATTGATTTAGGGACAAATAATGAATATATTACACCTATATTTCCTAGTAAAGAGGAGTTGTTAGAGAATACAAAGCTTCACATTACCAGATGTCCGGAATGTATGAAAAAATGCCGTAAGAAGATAAGATGGTTTTCAGATGGGTCGAAATATCTATGTGTAGCAAAATGTGAAGAACATGGTCTGTTAGAGGGTATAATCAATATTAAGAAGTTATATAATGAAGAGAAATACTATGGAATAAGAAAAGTATATCTGATAAATGAAGAGAAGTATAATCATATAGTTGGCAGAAAAGAAGCAATTAAAGAGAAGAGAAGGCAAAAGCGTAAAACACAGAAATAATAAAATAAGAGGAAAGAGATATGCGTAAAAAGACATTTGTAGTTATTAAATATATAATCTGCTTTCCTATATATGTTTTGTTAGTCATATTTGGATTTGTAGGTGGTGCAGATTCAAGGGATATATGGGACAATATATCAAAATGGATTAATAAGTAATAAAAATTAATTGATTAATTTTTAAATAAAAAACTTAGAATAATAATTAAGAAAAATACTTAATATTATTCTAAGTTTTTTACTTACTAGGAAATTTCGTTGAAATTGTCCTAGTAAGTAAAAACGCTCCGCAAGGATCGCACTGCGGCGGAGAATGTCGCAAGCGACATTCTTTATTCTCATTATTCGTTATCCGGAAGTGATTGTTTATAATTCTCAATTAATCCATCAAGTTCTTCTAAGAAACAATCAACACAACCATAGAAAGAATCATTATTAGTAGGATCGTCGAATTTATTACGGATAGCTGAAAGTTCATCGATAGCGGCTGTTAATCTCTTTCTTCCTGTATCATTAAGATATAAGAGATATCTGCTTCGCTCATTTTCTTCAGCAGTATTTTTTCTTAATACAACCTGAATATTAGGTTTCTCACCGATGTATCTATAAGTTATGGCAGGTGAAGCATGATTAAACATATGCTGAAGATATGTTATATCACCGGTAGATTTGTAATATCTCCAGGCGTAAGTTTTTCTCATTGTCTGGGCACCAATTGCGGATATTCCAACTGATTGACCGACAGCTTTAAATACTCTGTATGCCTGTTCTCTTGATAAAGGTGCAGTAGAATTAGTGTGACCAAGTATAAGATATCCATCAGGATCCTTGCCTTTGACTAATTCATCGATAATTTTCTGGTCTTCTTCAGAAAATTCATAAGTTGTCATTATCTCTCTGGCACCTATGGATACAGAAATAGAAGATTTGCCTTTAACATCTTTATTCTTTAATTTAAGTATCTCCTGAAGTGCCATACCTGTTCCAATACCTATCTGAAACATAATATAATATTTATCGTCTACTTTTCTTAATGCCTGTTTAAATCTTTCTAAAGTTTCATCGTCCTTTATTGGTGCTACCCAACCCATAATATTACCTCTTTTCTATTAAAATTCTATTAAAATATTAACGTATGCCTGAACGTTTCTGACGTCTGCGTCTTCTATTACGACGTCTACGTTTTCGGTTAAAGTTTTGAATAACTCTTGTATATCTTATGACTAAGATTATAACTGCTATAATTATAATTATTGTCAGCAGAATCCAGATATTTATATTTATGGATCCCTTCTTAGGCTTGCTTGTATTAGATTTGGTATTCTTCTTTGGACCAAATTCAAATGAGTTATCATTTGAATTAAGAACAAGAGAAGTTCCTCCGACATTCTTGTCCGCATAATAATAAGCTATATTAGCAATCTTACCATCGGTCTGTTCTGAAGAATCTAAAAAGTCTAATTCAGATTTACAATCTGCAAGCGTAACACCTTTAGGAAGTACAACATTTCCTTCTGTACCTAATTCTATAAGAGGTGTACTTGAACCAAAAACAGTATCGAGTTTGTTAGTTGAATTACTAAAAGAGAAATTCTTTTCATTCTCCGATACATTTGAAAGTGAGAAATTATTAAAACCATAATCTAATAATAACTTTGTGTCATTATATACATTTGCACCGTTAGAACGCATAACAACACTTATAAGTGTCATACCATTACGTCTTGCGAATGTAACAAGTGTTGTGCCTGACTGATCAACATATCCTGTCTTACCACCTAGGATTCCTTCATAATAAACAGGATTATTAGGAAACATCATCTGATGTCTGTTAGCTATAGGCAGAGTCTCCGATTGCTTATTAGTAGCAGGAATAGTATATGTAGTATTAGATTCTATTTTAAGAAATTCATCATTAGCAGCCGCAGCTCTCGTAATCATAGCCATATCATAACAAGTAGTGTAGTGGTCCTCTAAGAACAAACCATGAGGATTGGCAAAATGACTGTCTGTAGCACCTGCCTCTTTGGCACGTGCATTCATCATATCTGCAAATACAGAAATAGCAACTTTTGATTCATCATATTCCTGGCCGGATGCCTTAAGTTCGGATATCTTCTGGGCATAAGCATCACTTTTTCTTGCTACATATTCGGCAACAGCATTAGCTGCTTCATTAGCTGATTTAAGCATAACAGCATAAAGAGAATCTTTTAATGATAGTAATTCACCTTCCTGTCTGGCAATGTGAGCTGCACCAGATTCTAAGGAATATATGTCATAGTGATAGTATTCAACCATATCTGAAAGATTACCATTCTCTAATGCTATTAATGTAGTTAGAATCTTTGTAATACTTGCAGGATACATCTTCTTGTGGCAGTCTTTATCATATAATACTGCACCTGTAGATGCTTCAATCAGAACTCCGGTTTCAGCATAAATGTCGGGGTAGGCAGGCCAGTTTTGTTCACCGTCTGCGTAAACATTTACCTCTGAATTGTGGATAAACACTGAAAAAATTATGGTTAATGTTAATAAAACACTTATATATCTGTAAAATGCAGGAGAAGAAGATGTTCTGCATCCGTTATTTACTTTATTCATAAGGAAAAATCTGCCTTTCAATTTGATAGATATTATTATACACAATATAAAATAAAAATGCAACTAATTAATGTTACGTTTTATATAAAAATATTTTGTTGCATAATATATAGATATATTGTTAAATATGTTTAAACAGAAAAATGACCATACCTCAATTGAAGTATGGTTATCTCTCGTATCAGCCTGATATTAAAATATCATTTAAGTATATTATCGGCTTTGTTTGCTGGAATTCATACGCTTAATAACCTTAAGTCGTGTAAATTCTTCACGTTCTTTTTCTTCTAATGCATTTGAAATAGTAGTGGTTAATTCCTGATATGCAGGAATTGTAATATTCTGAAGTGCATTAGCACGCTTCTGCGTTTTCTTAATATTGTGAGCAAGACGGTAGGCAGAATTCTCAACCATAGACAGTTCAATGGTAAGTTCTTTAACCTTTTCGAAACCATGCTTTGCAGCATCTAAAGATTCTCTGGTACTGTAAAATGCATAGTCAGGAGTATCTTTTCTCTCATTGTCATATTCGACAAGAGGAATTTCAGTACCCATAATACTACGTGTTTTAATCTTAATGGAATCTTCGATAGGAATTGCATATGCAAATGCATTTACTTCGTTAATTCCCATTTCAATATTAGCTTTTTGCAAAGCCTTATATGCTTCTGTATATGTGTTATCAATTTTACTCTGAATACTCTCTGCCTTTGAGATAAGCTCCATTAGTTCACGAATAAGTATGTTTCTTTTCTTATCCATTAACTCATATCCCTGTTTAGCAAGAGCTAAAGAGTTTTTTGCAATTATAAGGTTGCCCTTTGTGGGGAATGTATTTGGATTCATATATACCATACCTTTCTCAAATACAATTAATTAAGCTCTAAATCATCTGTATAATTATCATAATACTTATCAAGAATCTTGGTATCGATTCGGTCTAGTTCTTCTTTTGGCAGCATATGAAGTAATTTCCAGCCCAAATCCAAGGTAGTGATGATATCTCTGTTCTCGTAGTCTTTCTGTCCTACAAAATGACGTTCAAATGCGTTACCAAATGCAAGATATTTCTTATCAGTATCAGAAAGTTCATCTTCACCGATTACTGATGCTAAGGCTCTTGCTTCACCAACTTTCGCATAGGATGAGAATAACTGGTTGGCAACTGACTGGTGGTCGTCCCTTGTGAAGCCTTCACCGATACCATCTTTCATAAGACGTGAAAGTGATGGCAGAACATTAATTGGAGGATAGATTGACTGACCATGTAATGTACGGTCTAGAACTATCTGTCCCTCAGTAATATATCCTGTTAAGTCAGGAATTGGATGAGTAATATCATCATTAGGCATTGTAAGTATAGGAATCTGGGTTACAGAACCCTTACTGTTGTTAGCTATACCTGCACGTTCATAGATAGTTGCAAGTTCACTGTATAAATATCCGGGATAACCTTTACGTGATGGAATCTCGCCTTTTGAAGATGAAACCTCACGCATAGCCTCTGCAAATGATGTCATATCAGTTAAGATTACAAGAACGTGTTTACCTTCATCAAATGCAAGGTATTCAGCAGCCGTTAAAGCAACCTTAGGAGTAATAAGTCTTTCTACAACAGGATCATTTGCAAGATTTAAGAACATTACAACGTGGTCAGATACACCACTTTCATCAAATGTCTTTCTGAAATAATCAGCTACATCATGTTTAACGCCCATTGCACCAAAGATTACTACAAGTTCTTCGTCAGAGTCATCTCCAAGAGAAGCCTGTTTAACAATCTGTGCTGCAAGTTCATTATGTGGAAGACCATTTCCGGAGAAGATAGGAAGCTTCTGTCCACGAATAAGTGTTGTAAGTCCATCAATTGCAGATATACCTGTTCTGATGTAGTTACGTGGATATTCACGAGTTACAGGGTTAAGTGGCTTACCATTAACATCCCTCTTTATATCTGAAATGATTGGTCCCATACCATCGATTGGTTTACCGATACCATTAAATGTTCTTCCTAATATGTCTAAAGAAAGAGGAATCATAAGTGGATGTCCTGTAAGTTTTGTATGGGTATTTGTAAGTGACATATTCTCAGAACCCTCAAATACCTGGATAATAGCCTTATCTTCGTAAATCTCGATAATTCTTCCAAGTTTCTTATGAGGATCATTATCTAATGTAAGTTCAACAATTTCATCATATGCGGCATTAGAAACACCTTCTAGTGCTACAAGAGGGCCTTTTATTTCACTAAGACCTAAATATTCAATAGCCATTTTCTAATACCTCCTATCCATTCTTTCTCATTACTTCATCATAGAATGTATCAATATATTTCTTATAATCATCAAACATTTCCAAGTGGTCATTTGGAATGTCGTATTTGATTGCTATTATTTTCTCGAAAATATCATTTTCTTTTAATACACTCATTGGCATACCTAATCCGATAAGTGCGCGGGCTTTATTATTGAGGTATAAAATTGTTCTCATCATAAGATTCTGCTTCTCAAGTGATACGCAGGTATCATCTTTATGGAAAGCATTCTGTTGTAAGAAACCAAGACGTATAACACGGGCAATTTCAAGTGTCAGCTTCTGGTCATCAGGAAGAACATCACTACCAATAAGTTTAACAATCTCTATAAGACTGCTTTCCTGGTTAAGTATTGCAAGAATCTCATTTCTGTTAGATACGAAATCGTTTGCAACATTTTCATTATACCAAGGTGCAAGGTCTAATAAATATTCTGAATAACTTGTAAGCCAGTGAATGGCTGGGAAATGTCTTGCATAAGCAAGTGATTTATCAAGTCCCCAGAAACATCTTACGAAACGTTTAGTATTCTGTGTAACTGGTTCAGAGAAGTCACCACCCTGTGGAGAAACAGCACCGATTATAGATACTGAACCCTCTGTACAGTTAAGATTCTGTACATAACCCGCTCTTTCATAGAATGCTGATAACTTACTTGCAAGGTATGCAGGGAAACCTTCTTCAGCAGGCATTTCTTCAAGACGGCCTGATAATTCACGAAGGGCCTCTGCCCATCTTGATGTTGAGTCTGCCATAATTGCTACATGGTAACCCATATCTCTGTAATATTCTGCAAGTGTAATACCTGTGTAAATACTTGCCTCACGTGCAGCCACAGGCATATTAGATGTATTTGCAATAAGGGTGGTTCTATCCATAAGAGGATTACCTGACTTAGGGTCAACTAACTTAGAGAAATCTTCAAGAACCTGTGTCATCTCATTACCACGCTCACCACAACCAATGTATACGATAATGTCAGCATCTGACCATTTAGCTATCTGGTGCTGTGTCATTGTCTTACCTGTACCGAAACCACCTGGAATAGCCGCTGTACCACCCTTAGCAATAGGGAAGAGTGTATCAAGGATACGCTGACCTGTAACAAGTGGCTTTGTAGATGGGAAACGCTTGTTAATAGGACGTGGAACTCGAATTGGCCATTTCTGCGTCATTGTAAGTTCTAAGTCTGTACCATCTTTCTGTGTTATGGTTACGATAGTTTCATTAATAGTATACTCACCATCAGATACAACACTTTTAACTGTACCTGAAATATATGGAGGAACCATACATTTATGAACAATAGCAGAGGTCTCTGGAACTTCAGCTATTATTGTGCCACCCTGGACTTCATCACCGGGTGCTACTGTAATATGAGTATTCCATTTCTTAGAAGTATCAAGGGAATCTACACTGATACCTCTTGAAATATAGATACCGGACTGTTTAGCAATATCACTTAATGGACGTTCAATACCGTCGAATATGTTGTGAATGATACCGGGTGCAAGAGTAACGAATATAGAACTACCTGTAGAATATACAAGGTCTCCGGGTTTAAGACCTGAGGTCTCTTCATATACCTGGATTGTTGTCATCTCAGATGTAAGTCCGATTACTTCACCGACTAATTTCTCATCACTAACATAGACCATTTCGCCCATTTTAAATGCGGTACGACCTTTTATGTAGATGACCGGTCCGTTTATACCATAAATTTTACCTGTTAATTCATTATTCATGGAGCAACCTCCTAAAATGTAATTGTGTAGTCAGTTTTTATTTCATTTATTTTGTAATTAAATGAGTTGTCTACAAGAATATTTCTGGCAGGAATAATTGCTCTCATTCCTCTGCCAAAAGAATATTTGCTTATAGATATGGCTACACCTGTTTTAGCTTCGAGATAATCTTTTTTGTCAGCATCTAAAGGGTCAATATATATTGTAATATCTGATTCAGGTGCTATTTCAATAGAAGATTTTATCTCATTTACCAGAAGATTCTTATAATCCTCTGTTTCAAAATAGTCATTTAACATTTTCTGTACTTCATCAAAAAGTAATTCTTTTAAATTATCTTTCTTATGAGTAAGTTTTCTTCGAATATGCTGCTGTTGTAAAGAAAAATCTTTACTAAATTCACGTCTGATGCTTTCCATCTGGGTATGTTCCTGAATCTCCCATTTCTTAATAGCATCTTTTTTATAATTTTCAAACTGTATATTTAAGCCTTCTTTATATTCTTCAACAAGACTGGCTTTTTTCTGCATGGCAGAATTCATAGAAACTTCCATAAAGTGTTGTAATTTATCGTTAATATTCATATTGCCTCGCATTCTGCCACTTAAAAAATGTGGCTAAAACATTAAAGTTTAAGTCCTATGGCTTCACTTACATAAGATGTAATAAAGTCGCTGCGACGTCCGCTGCCATGTCTGTCAGGAATCTCGACAAGAAGTGGTTGCTTACGGTTAAGCTTTATATCATCTATGATTTCAGGAAACTCAAAACTTAATTTCTCTGTTATGAGAATAATACCAATCTCTTTATCAGATAAGGCATTATTTAAGGCATCTTTTAATTCGCCTTTTTCGTGGACGACTACGCCTTCAATACCGGCTAGTCGCAACCCTGTCTGGGTATCTACGTTATCACTGATTAAAAATATCTTCATACTGGTCTCCATTCCGGAGCGTTTTATGACAGGACAGACATGAAATTACTCAGGATTTAAGTAATTTCATGTTGTATAAAATAATACCTGGTATTATTTTACATTTGTCTCCACTCCTGTATCTTACAATTTACTTAAAATCATGAATGAGATAATAAGTCCGTAAAGAGCAACACCTTCGGCAAGACCTACGAAGATAAGTGATTTACCAAGGATACTCTGGTCTTCACTAATTGCACCAAGAGCTGCACTTGCTGCACTTGCAACGGCGATACCACCACCGATACAAGATAAGCCTGTAACTAATGCTGCACCGATATAACCAAGACCTGTTGCAAGACCACTTGAAGTAGCTGTAGTAGTAGCTTCAGCGGCTGAAACATTACCTGTAAACATTACTATCTGTGAAATAATTAAGATGCCGAAGAAAGAAATTATATTAATAGCGAGGCTCTTCTTATAATGACCTCTTGATTTTTCTCCAATGGCATATGCTCCAAATGGAACTACAATACTAAGAATAAGTGCGATTGCTAAAGTGATTTTTACTGCTAACATAAATTAATCCTCCTTAAATTCGTAAGTTATTCTGATAATAATCAGTTTTATTTATTTAGATTTTTCAGTAGAAAAACTACTTACATGTTTAAATGGTTTAAATTCTCTGCCGCTGCCGCTGTAGAATCGGCTGAACATTTCGTAATACTCAAGACGTAATACCTGAATACCAACGATAAGTCCCTCAAGACAGATTACAAATAAGTTACCAAGAACTATTACTACCCAGTTAGGTGATGAGCTTTCAGCTTTACCTAACATAAGTACAACTTCCATCATAGATGCATGGCTGACTGCGAATGCACCAATACGGATAAATGATAATGTATTTGAAAAATAACTTAACAAAACTTCAAATAATTCGAAGAATGTCTGGGTAATGAACATTCCAATACCTGTCTTTTCTTCCGGTTTTGTCTTAGTTATTAAATGTGTAAGTGGTTCTTTAAGTGCTATTAATATAAGAGGTACACCAAACATTATGGCAAGTACAATACCTGCAGGAACTTTCTTGTGAGCCATTAATAATGCCACAACAGCTACAAGTGAACCATAGAATACAAAACCTGCGAGTGCGTTTGTATCAAAGAAAATGTTCTCTGTGTCTTTATTCTTAATTGCATTTGTTATATGGAAAATCATTGTTACTAAGATAAGGAACATACCAAATCCTATCGCAACGACAAACACTGTATTTAATCGTCCAATAAGTGGAACACTTGACATTGCATCAACTGGCTTTAACCATACCGCGTGGATTACATCTTCAAAACCGAATATACTTCCGAACATAAAACCGAAGAATGTTGAGAATATACCACATGTTCCAATAATTGCTGCAAGGTCCATCTTCTTAAAGTAGTACAGAAGAAAGCCAGCAATGACTAAAACTAATCCCTGACCGACATCACCAAACATTGCACCAAATATGAATGAATAAGTGAGTGCAACAAATATTGTAGGATCTAATTCGTTATAAGCAGGAAGTCCATACATCTTAATGTACATCTCGAAAGGTTTAAAAATCTTAGGATTCTTAAGCTTTGTAGGAGGTGTCTTGTCTTTTCTTCCTGAACGGTCCTCTACGATACATACGACATTATCATCATCTTTAATCTCACCTATGAATCTGTCGCAATCTTTTTCAGTCATCCAGCCACAAATGATATAGAATATTTCGCCATCATTATTCGTGTGGGTAGCCATCTTTCTTACATCAAAGTTCTCATATGCAATCTTAATTCTCTCATATGATGTAACAATTGCATTTTGTTCTTTTTGAACTTTGGCTTTAACCTGTTCATTAAGTCCTTCTATCTTAACACTTAAATCATTAATTCTATTAGTAAGGTCTTCACAGGCTTTCTCGGGGGTTCCGTTAACTTCATCAGGGATAAATGTTCTCTCAAAATGCATTGATGTATAAGTTGCATCAATTTTATTAGCTTCATCAACAGGAACGAAGTAAACACCCCAGACATATTCATTGTCTGTAAGACATTTTTCAAAAACGGAGTTATCGTTATTAGACATATAATCTTCTAATTTTGAAAAATATTCTTTAGGAATTCGTCCAAATCTGAATTTGATATGTTTAAGATGTAAAATACTGCTTATATCATAATTCAAATCCACAAATGGATTAATCTTATTATATCTGTCCTCTAAGTTCTTCTTAATTTCTTCAAGTTCAGCAATCTTATTCTGATATTTACGAACCTGACGGCTGGTCTTAGATATAATGTTATCTGCCATCTCGACAGTAATGTTATCTAAATATGTTATATCCTTTGTATCTATATACGTAAGAAGTTCCTTTCCTTTAGATAAAAATTCTTTATACGGATTCGCCTCTAAATAAGGGGAAACATAATTAGATGATTGTAATTCCAACATAGAATTTTCAAGATGTATTTCATATTTTGATAAATATTGATTTATAACTCTGTCGATATCATCATTAGGTCCGGTGATACTGACGAATTTCATCTTTTCAATCAACTCATTTCACCTCCGAATTATACAATATATCGTTTATCTCTGATACCGGAAGTGAATACCTTACACACTCGGTAAGAGATATTAATTTTGCTATCTCCTGATTCTTTTGGTGCAGATATGTATTGACACATGCAAGAGAATAAGGATTGTTTCTAAATGATAATGAATATATTTTATTCAGGTAAGTTTCATACATAGTTTCGTATGAATTATCATTTAATTCACTATCGTTATATGTTTTACCATAGTAAGTTGATTTAAGCATTTCAGACATAGCGTTTATGTTATCCACATTTACAAGCTGTTTTATCTGAGCTTTGCTTAATTTATAATTTACAGGTATGAGCATCGAATATATCTGTGCAGGTTTAAGATTATAATATTTTTTACTTCTGTATATCCATTGAAGATTTAAGAGGTCTATCTTATAACCATAGGCTTCGGTTATGACTTTATGGTCAATTCCTTTCAGATATTTGTCACGACTGTTCCACATTGTCTCGAAATATAATAAATCTAATGCAAGCTCGTAATCAAATAATGATGGATTACTTCCCAAGTCGTGTATATGCTTCAAAGGTGCTGCATATTGTGTATTACTTATTGCTAAAACACATTCGTCTACTGAAGTAGATTTTGATATGGCATCAAGGTCTAAATCAGAAAAACGTTCAAAATATGGCTTTATAACAGACAAATCCATAATTACTTTATGCTTATCTGTCAGTTCGCGAAACACCTGTTTTAAAATATGTGTTTCATATCTCATAAAATATATTTCTAAATATTTACGTTGTTTGACGGAGGCGAAATTATAAAGCTTACCAAAATCTTTATAGCTGGATAACAATAAGTAGCGTTCTAAGTCACCACGATGCAATCCGTTAACGTCAACACTACTGAAGATGTCTTTATAAGATTTTAGGTTACCAATATAATTAACTACTTCTGTTACTGAGGACAGTCCCGCCATTTCAGTAAACATTTCATGAGTAATGAGATTGCTTTCCATTGCACGAACTTTAGTTGTAAGGCCACTGTAAGCTAATAGATTACTCATCAAATCACTCCTTTATAAGCTCGGCAAAAATATCCCCGGCCATCTTTGTGTGATTGGTTTTAAAAGCATCGTCTAATTTCTGTAAATCTTTTTCTGTGTTTGCTCGCATCTGCTTGAGAATCTTGTCATTGTCTGCCTGAAGTTTCACTTTGAATTCTTCAATGTGTTTTTTAACATTTTCTTCAAGTTCTCTGTCGAGAGACTCTGTTTTCTCAGACATCTCCTTAGCATAATCTTCCTTCTCTTTATCTGCTGAAGTAAGTATGCTTTCAGAAGCACTGTCTATCTTGGATAATTCGGAAATAACTTGTTCAACTTGATATTCCATGTATAATCACACTCCTTTTTCAATCCAATTATACGCATAATACACCTTTAAAATAAAAATTTCAACCACTATTTTGAAAATATGCTTATTGATAATTTTCAAAAAAGGACTTTTTTTTTGAAAGATAATAAGGTATCATTTTAGTATATATAATAATTCAGTATATATAATAATATATCAGAAACGAGAGAAAGCAGGTATAATTTAGTGAGATTAAGAAATGTAAAAGGTTCAAGAGAAGCGATAGCAGAAAGTGAATTTACCATAAATGATTTTGCAGAGTATAAAGGAAAATGGAATGAAGTGTTTGGCAATGATAATCCGATAAGAATTGAAATCGGTATGGGTAAAGGTAAGTTTATAACGGAGCTTGCATTACAAAATCCGGATATCAATTACATCGGAATTGAGAAGTATTCAAGTGTTTTAATCAGAGCAATTGAGAAGAGAAAGGACATAGAACTTAACAATCTCATATACATCAGAATGGACGCAGTAGAAATATGTGATGCATTTGAAAAAGGAGAAGTGGACAGAATATATCTTAATTTCTCGGATCCATGGCCAAAGGACAGACATGCTAAGAGACGTCTTACATCTAGACAGTTTTTCGCCAGATACGATGAAATATTAAAACCTGATGGCAAAGTGGAATTCAAGACAGATAACAGAGACTTGTTTGATTTCTCTTTAGAGGAAATACCTGAAACAACATTTAAGATTGATGAATATACATTTGACCTCCATAGTGATAAGGAAGCCGATATCTATAAGGGGAATGTGATGACTGAATACGAGGAGAAGTTCGTAGGACTTGGAAATCCTATCTGCAAGCTTGTAGCTTCGAGAAAATAACCTCTTGCTTTTTTACTTACCAGGAAATTTCGTTGAAATTGTCCTGGTAAGTAAAAAACGCTCCGCGAGGATCGCACTTCGGAGGAGAATGTCGCAAGCGACATTCTATATTCTATATCATATGTGTATATGCCATATGTCAAAAAAGTATTAAATGAATACATTATAATAGGAAGATATAGGTACCATATGAAATAGATATACTTAAATTTTTTCGAAAAATACAGAGATTAGATATATTTTTAAGGGTAATTTTATTAAGTATATTTTTTAGAAAACATATGGAGTTGTGAAAAGGGGAAAATTATGGGTAGAAAATGTTTTTTTTGTAAGATTAGAAGATGTGGCAGAAGGAGATGTTGTCACAGGCATTTTGATGAAAGATGGTTCAACAGGTGTTGCTGCAATTTTAAGAAGTCTATGGACGAAGTATATAATTTACTTAATCCAAAGTAGAAAATATTTTAGATTATTTAGGATAATAGATATCAAGGTTCCATAAAGAATAAAAGATAGTGAAAATTGAGAATTATAACTTAGAGATATAGGACAGAGCGTTTGATGGATGGGGATTAGACATCAAATACTCTGTTCTATATCTCTGTTTTGGCCTATAACTCTATAATTCGCAATTAGGTATATTTCGGATTAAATTTTCAACATCTTATTGTACTTTTCGGTATATTTTATAGGTTAAAGTATTTTTTAATCTTAGTTTCGACCACATTTTTAGTAACGGCTTCTTCAAGTCTGCCTAACACTTTACCGTCTTTAATAAATAAAAGTGTTGGTATTGATAAAACACGATAGTCAAGTGCGACCATAGGATTTTCATCAATATTAATTTTGCCCATCTTAATTGAATTAATATATTTTTTTTCAATTTCATTTACAACAGGTGCCATAACCTTGCAAGGCATACACCAATCTGCATAAAAATCAACAATTACAGGCATATCTGATTCTAAAACTTCATTTTCGAAATTATCTGCATTTAAAATTTTCATACTATTCTCCAATCCGCATATTATAATTTATTTGACTGTTACATCTTCAACAGTAATATTTTTTTCAGTAAGTTTTCGGTTTATTACCCTGTCTGTAAGGAATGCGATTACCGCAACACATGGAACACCTAGAAACATTCCGATTGGTCCGGCAAGCCAGCCGCCTACAGTTATGGCAAATATTATCCAGACAGGACGAAGTCCGGTGCTTTCTCCAAGTATCTTTGGACCGAGATATAAGCCATCAAATTGCTGTAAGGCAAGTATCAGTACACCGAAAACTAAAGCATATTTCCAATCAATGGTAAGTAATATAAGAACTCCTGGAACTGCACCTATAAATGGTCCGAAATATGGAATCATATTTGTAATACCTACGATAACGCTTATAAGCATTGAGTATTTAAGACCTAGAATGTTCATAAACAGAAAGCACAGGAATCCTATTATGGTTGAATCAATTGTTTTACCAACGATAAATTTTCCAAAGATTTTATTACATTCGCTTAATGTCTGTGATATCTTATCAGCATGTGACTTCTTGAAGATAACATATATTACTTTTTTGCAATTAGTAAGAAGTCGCTGCTTATCGATGAGCATATAGCAGGATACCATAATTGCTATAATCAGGTTAATAACCCATGAAATAACCGACATAGAAGTATTGTACAATAATGGCAGAATTGTATCAAGAGAACCCTGAACAAATTCAATTATTTTTGAACTGTTATCCTTAACAACTGATGTAATATATTCTATATCCCAGGTTGGATGTTCCTTACTGGTTTTATCAAGGAAATTAACAAGTTTGTCATAAGAACCCTGCACACCATCATAAATATTCTTAAGACTTGAATATATCTCAGGTACAATAATAGAAATACATACTCCGATTATTCCAAGAACGATGACATATGAAAATAGTATTGATAAAAATTTTCTGATTTTATCGGATTTAATCCTGAAAATTTTCTTAAGTAACTTGCCATCTATTAATTTAACAAGAGGATTCATTAAGTAAGCAATAAAAATGCCAATTAGAAATGGTGAAAGCACATCAAGAATTTTGTGTACTGTCCGAAGTGTAGAACCCCAGTTCCATATAAGTTTAAATGCTATAATAGCAACTATAAAAGTAATAAGAACATACATAGAAATGGTGTAATATTTCTTGTTCTTCTCGAATTTGTGTTTATCCATTTTTACCTCCACTTTAAAATTTGAAATTTATATAATAAATACTGAATATATAGATATATAACAAAATATATACCATATCAGACATTACATTTCTATGGTAAAAAATGTCTGAAATATAAAATAAATTATATATAAAAGTATAACATATAAACGGAAGGTTGCAAAATAAATTTATGATAAAGTTATGGAGTTATATCACCTTGTAATGAGATTATTCCATAAAAATAATATAACATAAAATATAAGTAAAAATTAATCAGTGAACACAAAAAAAGCACCTGCCCCGGAAGTCGAGCTTCCAAAACTGGTACTTCTAGTGCGCCTCCAGGGGTTCGAACCCTGGACACCCTGTGTGACCTGATGAATTTTATTTAATTTTATTTCGCCTCAAATATTGTTATATTATGTGTCACAATGCCTTTATTTATCAGCAGTTCAGGTGTTATAACCTGTTAAAGAAATTTAGTAACAAAATATAATATTTTTTAAAAAGTAGAAAATTTTGTGGGCAAGATTTTTGTTGTTGGAGCCTATATTGTACAAAAGTTAGTTTATAGAAATTCGGTTACTGAATTTATTTACAATAAATTTTTAACCTTGTTAACATGAGTTATATCTCTAATGTAATTACTATTAACTACATTGATTTTTAACAATTTAATGAAAGGACATACTATATGCTGTCTACTGGTGAGCAGTGGAATCCGAGCGATCTTTACAAAATCGATATGCCTGTAGCTCTTGTTGAAAAGCAAAAAGCAAAAGCTATCAAGTAAGCCAAGAAACTATTACAACGTGAAGGATTGCTTCCTCCTGATGAACCATTAGCTTCTTGATCTAATTTCCTAACTCTATAACACTTCAAAAAGTTGCCTGCCTTAGACAGCTTATTTAAGTGTGCCTATTTATGGTCTTCCTCTACTTTCTTTCACACTAAACCTCCAAACTGTGTAATTTTATCTTACATCAGTTTAGAGGTTTACACAAACTTTGGGACGCTCCCGAACTTGCATTAACGCCCGATGGATTACAAAATTTTGTAGATTCTATAAGAAATTTCTTTTCAATTTTAATTAATTATTGCCAGTCCTATAATTAAATGGGACTGGCAATAATATCGTATTCTAAAATACCTTGATTCATAAATCATGATTACATTATTTAATAACTTGCTTTATTTATCTTCTATTGTCTTTTTTTATTAAGTCAAAGGATTTCACATAACTTTTATTAGTATTATTTTTCATTAACTCCAATAAGTAATCATATTCAATTTCCGATTTATGAAGTTTTTTATAATAGTCCTTTATTAAAGCAGCATAACCACTTGCTATTGCTGTAGACTGTGATGTTCCACTCGAAATAGTCGAAATGAGCTTATCATTTTCAACAGTCAAAGATTCAATGTCTACACCTGGATATTTAACAATAGACTCCTTCTTATCCATCGTTATATTACATTCTTCCCATAATATTCCTTTTTCGTTAATACTTTGTACAGCAATAACTGTCTCCAACGAAGCTGGAAATAATAAATCTTTATTATCATAATCTCCTGCCGCTGCTAATATAGTAATCCCTTGTCTTTGCATTTCTGCAATTTGTTTAACTACTTGTTCACTATAGTTCATTCCTCCTAAGCTTATATTAACAATTGTAGCTTTTGAATTACTAATATACTGTAAAGCTTTCAACAAATAGTCATTATTTGTTAATCCTTCATCTGATATCGCTTTAACAATTATTATTTTTGCTTTAGGAGCTATTCCATAAACTTCATTGTAACCATCTCCACACGCAATGCTAACCATTTCTGTTCCATGACCATTATAATCATTTGTATTTCCTGAGTCATCAAGAACATTATATTTTCCCACGATTCTATCGCCTAGTTTCTTTGCATATGCATCAGAAATTCCTGAATCAATAAACGCAATAGTCTGTGAATCACCTTTTGAATATTTTAGCAATTGATTATAATTCATTTTTTTTAAGTACCAATTGGATTCATTGTTACTTGTTACAATCGTTATAACTGCAATTCCAACTCCTACAAATAGTAATATTCCTAAAATTATTATTATTATTGATAAAGGCTTAAAATTATTAATTGGCATAATACTTTTTTTCTTTAGAAAAAATATTACGCAGATAATCATGCATATTAAAAATATATACTTACCATATATACCATATTTATTGATTATTTCTATCATGATTTTTCTCCTCATGTTTATTGCTTCTTTACAGTAAATATGCCAACCCATGTGAAATTGATTATAACACCTCTAGAACCATTTTTTGCATCAATTCGCGTAGCAATTAATCCAAAATACCCAGCTCCAACCGCTGAGAGTCCGCTTATCAATGCTGACACTGCCGCTGACCCCTTTGAAATCAGCCCTTCCGGTGCCAAGGCGGCAGCAGCAGTATATGATGCAGTTCCTCCTGATACCATCCACGCAGAATTGCTTATTGTATTAAATGTGCTTACTATTTTCTTAGCACTCTTCTTGCTTGCATATCTTTTGATTCCCCACCATTTAACTACAACTTTATCAACATTTCCTCCCTGAATAGCTAAATCTTCATTTATTTCATATACTGTTCCGTTATCTGTCACGTCATATTCTTCAGTTTGTAATAAATCATTAACTTGTTCCATCCCGGCTAAAATTGCCTCATAGTTTTCCTGACCAATCTTATCTATTTCCTTTTGAGAGATTTCAAGCACAAATTGACCGTTTACAACCTCAACATCATCATCCAACTCATCAATTAACTCATCAAAAGTTATACCATATTCCTCTTGCTCATAATGATTCTGCGCATATTCTCCTGAATCTGCATACACGGACACATTAATATTACTAACTGTTATTGCCATTGCTAGAGTAATTGCTATAATTTTTGTCACTTTATTCAATAATATCTTCTTCATGTAAAAACCTCTTTCTTTTTCTAATAGAGTACTTATTAAATGTTCTTTAATTTAATAGATACATTTGCTATGTATAAAATACAAATTTTTTAATGTTTCGAAACGCTTATTACTATATTTCTTTATCATTACAAATTCAATAAATTTTACACAAACGTTAAAAAAAACGACATAAACGTCGTTTTTTTTACATAGATGCAAACTTTTTCTTTGCTGCAATATATCTTTTTTTCGTCTCCGTGTATTTCCTAACACTAATATATGCCTTCTTACCCTTCACAAAATATGCAAACTCTTTATCTAAATGTTCCACACAATTCAAATTAATTAGAAAAGATTTATGACACTTGAAAAAACCATACTCTTCCAGTTTTGTTTCCAAATCATTAATCTTCTCACTGCATTCATAACATCTGTCAATTGTATTAATAACACAGCCTCTTTTATTGGTTTCTATAAATAGAATATCATTAACCAAAATATTTTTTGTATCATTTCCATTTGTTCCCGTCAATGAGAAACTGTTTTTTCGATTAATCTCTCTTACTTTTTCAAAAGCTTCTTTTAATTCCTCTTTCATTTTTGTTTTATCCACATACCGGAATGCATCCACCAGATAACCTTTTCTTGCACAATTCAGATGCGTTGTCAAAATTATAATGATGCTTTCCGAATATTGTTCTTTATAATTCATTATAGTTTCAAAGCCATCCATTTCCGGCATGTCAACATCCATTAATACTACATTATATTCTCCGTTATTTTTGATAAATTCTACACCTGATTCAAAAGTATCTATTTTATCCGTTTTCTCTGTATAGCCTTTTACAACATCTGAAGCCAAATTCCTCCATTTTACTTCATCATCAACAATTGCTATTTTCATTTTTCTATGCCCTTTCTTCATTTTTTAACGTTATGGAAATTATAAACTTATCATCCACAATTTCTATATCCATCAATCCTTTGCAATCCACAACGCTATCCTCTACATTTTTCATCCCCCATCCATGATATTCTTTTTCACTTTTCGTTGTCTGCAATCTGTTCTTATCCAGTTTATCGTTAATACAATAGTAATTACCTATTTCTACAATTATTTCTTTTATCGTATATCGGCATATCACCCATATTTCCCTTTTCGTTGTTTTATCTGCTGCCTCTATTGCATTGCTCAACAAATTAAAAAATATTGTGCATAAATTGTAAGCACTAATATTACACTGTGAAGGAAAATGCCCGGCTACATTTATTTTTATATTTTTACTCTTTGCTTCTACAAAAGCTTTATTTAGAACAGCATTAACGATATCATTTCCTACATTAATGTTGCTCCCCAGATTATCTACTTTTCCAATAATATCCTGAAAATACTCCTCAAACTCTTGGTCTCTTCCTTCTTGCTTTAATTTATTTAAGAAATAAAGATGTCCTCTGATATCATGTCTGAATTTTTTTGTTTCCTTTTCTCTCTCATTCAGATATTCATACTGTTTTACCTGTTCCTCAAGATACTGTTTAATAATTAATTCTTTTTCTTTGTGTATATTTCTTGAAACCAACAGTAATATTACACATGCCATTTGTATCAATAGTCCTATGGTTACCGATATGTATATAATGATATATGCAATTTTATTTTGATATGCAATTTCCTCAAGAGTGACACGGGTCATCAACGCTAATATGCAGAAATCTGCAAATAAATTTAATGTAAAAAGAGCCAGATACTTTATATGAACCTTTCTTATGCCTTCATCTGTTATTCTTCTTAAAAGTATACTTACCATACTAATAAAACTCAATGATAACAATGCCGCAAAAAGATTTTCTAAAGAATCATTATTATAATTCATGACTGCGCTTGCTATATCTACCAGTAAAATTGACAACATGTCAAGTATTTCTACAATAACAGATACCCATATAGCACATACAATTATTTTCTTATTATTTTCTTCATAACATATTTGCATGATTATTACAACGCATAACAAATAGATTATTAATGCGATTGTCTGGTTTTTTATCACACTAATAATCAGTGAAACAACAACGGATACTATCAGTATTTTTAGATACCTATATTTATCACCTGTTTTTTCTCTTAACTTCAAATAAACTTTACATATCAACACTATTCCTAGTATATGTAAAATATCAGTAATGACTTTACAAAGTATACTCATTATTCCTCCCAGATTGTAAAATATAATATATAATTATAGCATATTTTATGCAATCTGGGAAATTTATGGTTATTTGCTTAAAACCAACTAAAAAACCACTTATACCATCTTCCAAACAAAGGTAAATCCTTTCCGTATATACTTTTGTATTGCCCGGACAACTGATAGGATACCTTTTTTATTTTTTCTGTAAATAGTTTTTGCACCAACGTTGATTTATTTTACATAAACGTTTGATAAGTTCATTATATCTTCTTCAATTTTTTCTTTCTCCGCTCTTGCAACCACTTTTCCTTCCAGTAACTCATCCATTTCTTTCATAGTTACATCAAACAACTCTGCATCAAATTCTTTACCGTAAATATCCGTAAGCTCGACTCTTGCCTGCGTATTCATCTCCGATCGGATTTTATAACGTTCTTCTGAAACTTTTTCTGTATCCTCCGGCTCAACTTTATCCTTTGCAATATCATATTCCGGATATGCAATAGCCTGATTCCTTTCAATCTTATCTGCCATCTTTTCCAGTCTTAATATTACATTGCCATACCGCTCTTTATTTTCGATACATTCTTCCATTTCATACATGGAATACATCTTATAAAATTGTGGCAAATCCCTTAACTGTCTGTCTATCTGATAAAGCTCCATCTGAACTTCTCTTAACGCTTTCCCTGCCTGTTCCTTGCGTTTTTCCTTTTCCTTTCTGGCATTAACCACCGTTTCATAGGAACGCTTTTCTTCGTTTAATCGTTCTCTCTTTCTAATCAGGTCGTATGCTCTTTTAATAACATCCATATCCTTTGGAACAAATTTTCGGAACTGTTCAATCTTTTTATCATTATCCTTTTCTGAATACATAATGCACAAAAGATTTTTTCTTAACTGTTCCAGATTTCTTGCAACTTTGATGACTTTATCCTTAACACTTTGTGCCAACTGCTTTGCTTCTTCCTTGAGTTTTAAAATCCCTTCATTGCAGAACCGAATCATCTTATTAACCATTTTGATGTGTCTGTTGGCTTCCCCTCTGTCAGTTTTAATGTTCTTTTTCTCCATCTGGGATGCCACAGTTCCCAAATGCTTTGTCGGTAAAATTTCAAGTCCCTGCCGTTCATAAGAACGGTGGTCTATCCTCTCATCATGTCCTGACTTTTCAAGATATTTGTTACACTCCGCCCAGCTCATCCTCCATTTTTCAACGTTCCCCCTGTCATTCCAGTCCGTTGTCGGAACGGATTTGCATTTATACTGACGTTTCTTTTTGTCATAAATTTTCTCTCCATTCTCATCAAGAATGTACTCTTTTTTCTGCTTACTTTCCCAACTTCTATCTTCATTAAACGGTCGGACTGTAAGCATGATATGAGCATGGGGATTACCGTCACCCTTATCATAAAAACAGATATCTGCAATCATTCCCTTGTCTACAAAGTTGCTATTGCAGAACTCATTTACAAGATTATACCCTTCCCTGAATTTCAGTTCTTTTGGTATCGAAACCTCTATTTCTCTTGCAAGTTGTGCGTTCTTTGCTTTTTCAACTTTTTCAACGGCATTCCACAATCGGGAACGGTTATAATATTGAATTGGAGCATTCCTTGATAATAAAATCTCTGTCATCACTACACCACGTTTTTTTGTGTAATCGTGAGTGATGCCATCGTAGTCACTGGTCATTTTTTCACTGCTTCTGTATGCAGCGGCTACAACGGCAGATAGCAGCCATTTTCATTTCCATTGTTTGAGACATACTTATGCGACTACTTTAGTGACAGCAGGAGCAAATGTGAAGGAAGTACAGGAGTTATTAGGACATTCTGATATTAAGATTACGCTGAATACTTATTCTCATGTAACAAGACAGACGAGAAAACGAGCTGTCGGAATCTTTGAAAATGCAATTCATGGAGTGGGATAAGAAAAAATTTTGAAAATTAAATCACACTGAATAGAGCATAGATAAAGGGCTTGCCCACAGATTTGTATGCAAATTTGTGGGCAAAATCGGATATAGACAATATGTGAACAAAAATGAGAGTTAATTTATTTTAATCTAAAATCTCGCAAAAGAGGCTAAAAAGTAGTGAGAAACAATCCATGAGAACGACAAGCTCGAATCCGCTTCGCTTCTTCTCGCTTCTGCGGCATTCGCCGCATTTAAAGGGAAAACAAGCAGTCGCCTGGTGAACAAGTTCCTCGTTCGACACTCATTTCCCCTTATCCTTCTCATTACAACACAAAAAAAGCACCTGCCCCGGAAGTCGAGCTTCCAAAACTGGTACTTCTAGTGCGCCTCCAGGGGTTCGAACCCTGGACACCCTGATTAAGAGTCAGGTGCTCTACCAACTGAGCTAGAAGCGCATTTTTTAACGCGAAGTTTATTATATCTTAACATTAATAAAAAAGCAAGTACTTTTTGTGAAAAAAATGAAAAATTTCAAAAAATTTCATATAGTACAAATACAATATATTAATTCTGTATTCTTTCATCAATATAATAGTCAACTTCAGGTTTATAGACTCGACCCACAGGTAGTGCCACACCATTTATATGTAGATATCGGGTGGTTTTGTCATAGCTGGTTATAAATGATTTGTTAACAATATATTTTTTATGGATTTGTAAAAAGGAAGAATCTAAAATATCAGTTAAATCAGCTATGCAGTGGCGGATATAGTGAAAATCACCATCAACGGTATGAAACATAACACCATGATTATATGATTCTGCATAAATCAGCTTCTCAAAATAGATTACAATATAAACACCATTAAAATCCTTAATAGTAATGGATTTTGCAGAAGGTGCCTTAGGTGCAGACAAGTCATCAAGTGTTTTGAAAATAGCTGATTTTGAATATGGTTTCAATATATAATCAAAGCAGTGAATAGTATTTACGGCATTATATATTTTATCCTTATACCCTGTTATAAATAGTATAGGTGTTGATTGATATAAAGGATTAGCTCGTATTGATTCAGCAAGAATTAATCCATCAGTTTCCGGTTCTTTTGTAAATTCAATATCAAGAAAAAATATATCTATCGTATTATTTGTAAATAAAGAAGTAGCAATTATAGTATCATTAGCAATGAAAAAATTCCATGAAGAATTATATTCTGAAATTATCATTTTCAATGCTTCTGCCTGTAAATTATCATCTTCTACTATTAAAATATTCATATTAATCTCCATTTCCTCAATACAATGCATCTTTAATATAAATGAGTAAGCAATAAATAATCCTATTGATATTATTTCAGCCCCATTTCATAGTTGTATAGTACATATGATAAATCGATATTATACAACAATAGTAAATTTAATATATTGTTTATGTTCAAGAATTTCATTATCCAGAGTTATTGTTCCATTGTATTCGTCAAGTGCATTTTTCAGGTTAAATAGCCCGTAACCATGAGAGTTTACATCCATATTTTTCGTAGTGTAGCCCTTTTTAAAGAAATTTTTCACAATCTCCGGAGTAACAGCTGGTCCGGGATTAGATATTGAGAAATTAAGCTTATTATTACTACAGTTAATATCTATATAAATTATATCATTAGTATATGAATTTTCAATTGCGTTGTCAATTAATATACCTAATAATTCGACAAGAACGTACTCGGGTACAATAGTAATAATATTAAAGTTATGTATATTATAAGAAATATTAATTTGCTTAGCAACCGCTTTAAGGTGTTCGGTATAAATAAATCCGGCAATTAATTTAAGATTAAAATCCAATAGAAAATATGGAGTATTTTCATTAGATAAAACAGAGATATTTTTGAGAATCTCTGATTTTAGTTCATCAGGATTATCGCATGTAAGAGCAAGGGAATTAAGTGCATTTAAGTCATTTTTATATTGATGTTGTCTGGCACGTACCTGGTCAACTAATTTATCAATTACGGGTAAATATTCATTATATTGTCTGATAATCTGCTCCTGGACAATAATCTTATGTTTTGAGTTGATTAAAGCAATATTAAAAAGTACAGCTATAACAACATAGAAAAATATAAGTGGATAATAAGCAATTGTTAGTTTTAAATCGACCTTCGAAACCGTAATAACAACAAATAAAGCAATGAAAATATTAAGAATTACAGCATTAAACCAAAAATCCCTTTTTAGGATAAATTGGTAAATAGGACTAAAATCAAGAAAATGAGTTGCTGCTAAAATAATTATCAATGAAGCAATATTACCGAAAATCATTGTCGAACTATTAGAAATATCCGTTAACAGAAATCCAAAAGGGACAATTAGAAATGCTCCTAATATAGCAAACATTGAATACGAAATAATAACAAGATATAGCGTTTGCAAAAATTTCTTCCTGTATATTACATATATAATCAGAAATAAAAATGGAATAGTAAAGATTCTTGAAATAAATGTATTAGTAAAATATTCAATTAGTACATATGACTGAAAAGATAATGAAAATAAAATTAATTTAGAAATATTAAAATGTATATGTTCCTTTGCCATATTTGAAATTAATAAACAAAAGCAGATGATTTCTATAATAATATTAAATTCGTTAAAAATTATATCAGTAAACATTTCCATTAAGCAAAATACCTCCCTGAAACCATATTGAGAATCAATAATGTAAAAAATTGATAATGTATTAAGATTAACCAATAGTATATTCGATTTTAAAAGACAGGTCAAATCTAAAAAGTTGTCGTTCAGGGCATGAGAATTGCAGTTCAGGGCAGATTGATGTCAAAATATAGAATTTTAGAAAAAATTATGTTATTAGTAAGGGTATGATGAATAGAATAAACAGACATATTACGGACAACTATATAAGGAAAATTAAAGCATCGAAAAAAACATCGAAAGATGCGAAAGAGATGACTGATATTGACTACGAAAGAATATCATTTGGACTTAGCATATTGCTTAGTAAGGTAGAAGAAACATTACTTATAGGAGTATTTTTTGCTATAAGAGGAAGTCTTAAGGAATTAATTATTTCAATGATTGTGCTAAAGGCAATAAGGCTGTATGCAGGTGGGATTCATATGAAGAAAGAATATCAGTGTTTTATAGTTACATTCATATATTTCTATAGTGTAATTTTTCTGTCAGAAAAAATATATCTATCATCAGAACTAAGTATTATATTACAGGCATTTTCGTATATGGCAGTTTTAATTCATACACCAATTGAGTCGAGATTAAGACATATAACGGATAAAAAGAAGATTATTCTGCTAAAAATTAAAGTGACAATCAGCTTTATACTAATCTGGATATCAGAGATTATTTTGATGAAATACAGTAATCTTATAAGCTGGTCATTAATCCTTATATTAGTGGAAAATATTGCGTATGAGTGCATAAAACTGTTTAGAGATGTGAAGAAAAAGGAGGCTACTTATGAAAAAGAACTATGAAAAATTATTAGGCAAATGTTATTAGCTGTTTTGATGGTATGAGGTAAATAAAAGTTATAAAAATAAAAAAATTGTCGTTCAGGGCATGAGAATTGCAGTTCAGGGCAGATTGAGTCCGAATTATAGAATTTCAACAAAATTTATGTTATTAGTAAGTGTGTGATGAACAGAATACGAAGAAGATGTACATATAATATTCTAATCATCATATAAAGGTATTTGAATGTAAATACTTTCATTCAAAGCAGTTATAGTAATTCTGACTTATGCAATTATAAATTGAATCAGAGTCGGAAAATGTAATTGCTCAGAAATATTAGGACAAGGAGGTGAAATCTATGATGAACATAAAAGAGAATATCATTAATCTCTTAAACAATGCATCAAAAAAGACAAGCGATAAATTCGTTATTGGAGATGAATGTTTGGCTTGGTGGGGTGAACCTGAAGTATCAGAGAAGTTAATGAACTATTATAATCAGAAAAATGAAAATGAAAGGTAGGAGACGTATGAAGAAAGCTTATAAAAAAATAATTAGTGGAATGTTATTAGCTGTTTTGATGGTTGGTGGATTAACAAAGGTAAATGCATATGCAGCAAGTGATGATTGGTATACATATTATAATGATGCTAGAAATAAGCAATTAAATAGTTATTGCACAGTATCATACTCAAGAGGCAAGTATACAGCAGAAATTACATCAATTGGTGGTAATGGATATAATAAAATTTTACCTATGAATGGAACAAAATTTAGTGGGTCATCAGGTATGATTGTAAGTAATGCTGCAAAAAAAGCAAGTGTAACTGTTGTTGAAAGTTCCACTAATGGAACAGCACAGTTTTCTGTTAGTTTAAATAACTATTCGAAGCCTACACATATATATGGAACAATAACAAGATAGCTATGCATTAACATAGGTACATAATTAATGAAATTGATTCTGTACCTATAATATTCAGACATGGAGGATTAGTGTGAAGAAAAAAAGTATAATATTTATTTTATTATTAGTAAGTGTATTTATAGTGGGATATATTTCATTTAATTTATTTAATAATAAAAAAGACAAATCAGTAAAAGATAATAATACAGTAAAAAATAATAATAACATAGAGTATATAAGTGTTGATGAATTAAAAAATGGAAGATATGACAGTAATAAAATAAAAGAATATAAATATAACAATATTTCATATGATAATGATTTATCGGTCATTATCCCATCGGTTGATAAAATTAATGAAATATCCGTAAAAGGTGTATATCCTTACAAAAATATAAAAGATCCTAAGGAATTAGTTGATGAAGAGATAAAGTTTATAAAGCATTATATAGGAACAGACTATGATGAAAAGTATTTATATGATATGATTGGATTAGAATATAAGGAAATGATAGAAAAGATAAAAGAGGGTACATATTTTGATAAAGATAATAAAGAGATGCCGGGACTTACATATTACATAGAAGATGAAAGTAAGCCATATAAGTATGCGCATGTATATGCGGGATTTAATATAATATGGTTTGATAAAGGCGAGATATATTCTTTAGAAAAGGATAATAAGAGTGCAGAGCCGGAAAATGTTTTTGAAGTAATAAAAGAATATGAATTAGATGGAAACATTGATGATGAATATCAATTAAAAGATGGAACTGCAACTATTAGAAAAGCAATAGAAAGAACAGAAAAATATTTCAATGAAGAACTGCCTTATGAAACAAATAAAGAGGTAAAAATGAAAGTTTGCCATGTTAAAGTATTGAAGGTCTCAGATGATTTGAATATTTTACAGTTTTACTTAGCAAGAGAATATCAGGGAATACCATTTGAATATGGCGGAACTGTCTGGGATACGGATAGTGATGATAAATATGCTAAGGACAGGGCAATAGCATATATGATTAATACAGATGATATAGATGTATATTGTGGTACTTATGATGGAAACACAGACAGGGTTGAGGCAAAAGAAAATCTTATAGAAAATATTGTTTCGCCAGAAGAGGCATTAAATATAGTGTCAGATAAAATAGGCAATAACTCATCATATACCATCACAAAAATAGAAGTAATATATAGGCTTAAGATTATAAATGACACTTTAAGCGAGGGTACAGAACATACAGGTATTCCTTGCTATAAAATAACTGGAATAAATAGTAATGATTCAAAAGAGACATATTTTTATGTGGAAATGAAAAATGGAAACATATTATATGCAAGAAATAAGAACATCTTTTAGAGACATAAATTAGTAAAAATAAAGGAAATATACAATACAGTATAGGGTAAAAAGCAGTATGAAGAAAAGATACATTATAACCGGAATTACAACCATATTAGTTCTGTTATGGGGCATATACATAGGTGGATATATTATAAAGAATAATAAAGAAATATCATATTCGAATTATTATAATCAGGTTGAAAGAAATGACGATTTAGAATATCTGACACTATCAGAAATACGAGATAAGAAAGATGAGGCTATTAATAAGATAGAAGAAGGTTATTATGAAAATTTACATGGTAAAGATGTTGCAATAAATTTAGCAGAAGAAGGTGTGGATAAATTATATGAGATTAAAGAGACGGAGAATACGGAACCGTATAGAGGAATTAAGGATGAAGAAACCATATTGGAGGAAGAGGTTAAGGTAATTGAACATTACTTTGATATGGATACTCTGGATCCGGAGGAACTTATAGATGTATCAACTTTAACTGCCGAGGAAAATGGTTATATCTATATTACTTATGATGAGTTAAAAGAAAAGATTAAAAATGGAACTTATAAGGCTAAGGAAGAGGTAAAATATAATTTACCAAGTCTGGCATACACTAAAATATGGTCGGACAAGGGTGATAACAGATATATTTATGTATCGCCGGAATTCAATGTTACACTCATAAAAGGAAAATTATATGAAGTTACATTCCGTAATAAAGAAAATGGTTTTCCGGAAGATCCGGAAGAAGATTATGAGCCTATAGAGATATATTATCCAAATGATAAGAATTTAGATGACAGTTACACATTATTCGATGGAAAATCAATCACAATAAAACAGGCAATAGATTTTACGGAAGATTATTTTAATAACAGACTTCCATATGATAGTATGCCTGATGTTAAAAGGAAAGTAGCAAAAATAGAAGTATTTGAAGTGGAAGAAGGAAAGATATGTCTTGAATTCTCTTTAACAAGATGTTATGAGGGATTAATATTTAATACAGGAACTATAAATTCTGTTGGTGTAATAAGTAGTCATAAAACTGATGATTTTAAGGCGATTATGGTGGATACGGATGACATTGATGAATATATAGGTAATCCTAATAATTATAATAAATTAATAAAGACATCTAAGGCTATTACAGAGATAGTATCACTTGATAGTGCTTTACAGGCATTATCAGAGAATATCGGAAGTAATTCCAGATATGAGGTTAAATCAATTGAGATGATTTATCTTAGAAATGCATTAGATGGAAATATACTTAATACTGAAAATTGGGAAGGCAAGCCTGCATGGAAAGTGGAATGCACTAATGATAATGATGATACAAACTATATTTTTTATGTTGATATGCAGACAGGTAGAATACAATATGAAGCTGTAAATTAATTGAGAAGAAAACGAAAGAGGTGTCAAATGTTTAGAGAAGAACTAACTAAGATATTAACAAATAAAGTTTTTTATCTGGCAATTGCTGCAGTTGTTGTATTGCTGTTATTGGGAAATATATATACATCACCGGAGACGGGTGAGGAATACACCGTTATTGGACTGGCTCTTGATGATGAAAAAGAGGAAGTCATAGGTATTGGTGATTTACATGCAAGAGACATTATGATAACAGGTGTTCCGGGATATTTAGAAATGTTTGTACCAATAATTGTGGCTATTCCTTTCATAATAGGAGTATGTGGTGAAAAGAAGAACAGCATTACAAGGTTTGAAATAAGCAGAGTCGGAAAAACCAGATACATAACAGGAAAATATATGGCGGCAATGTTTTCAGGAGGCTTGATAGTGCTGTTAGGATATATTATATTTTGTCTTATCATATATTTTATATTTCCAAAAGGAACCGGGATGAGCATACGGATTGAAAATGATTTTTTGAAAAATAAAAGTGGATTAACTTCAATGTTGTATAAACAAATAGGTATAAATGCACTTATAATAATGAAGTTCATAAGAATGTTTCTATATGGTGCAGTATCGGTTATCTGTGCATTTGGAATATCAATGATAAACAGGAACAAATACATAGTAATATCGATTCCGTTTATGTTGAACTATCTGTTTGAAAAATTTGTTCAAAAGGGTAAATATCCAAAACTCTATAATGCATTAGTGACCAATATAGAAGAAGTATATATTGTAGATATGAAAGAAGAGTTAATTATTTTTGGAAGTATAACAATATTAATTATGGTCTTATGCAGAATCTATATAGGAAGGAAGTGTGATTGTGGAGAAGAATAAGTCAGGATTATCCTTTCATATGATTAGAAATGTTGCACAGACAGAATACATTAAATGGATATGTAATCCGAGAATTCTTATTTTTATGATATTATATGTGTTTTTATATGATTACATTATTCAGGAAATGTTAAAGGCAGCTCATAAAATGGGAGAAATGCTTATGGTATTTGAACCATTTATTGCGATGACTAATTCATCATTATTAATAATGGTTATTCCGGCTGTATTCATTGTACTTGTAAGTGATTTTCCTAAAACAGATGGTAATACAATGTTTTACATTTCAAGAGTCGGCAAGAATAACTGGATGTTTGGACAATTGTTGTTCGGAATAATGGCGGCAGGTTCATATTTAATGAGTATATTAGTTATTTCCGTAACACTTGTTGTAAGACATTCGTTTGGTAAAAATATGTGGAGTAATGTAATTACATCATATACAAAAGCATTTCCGAACGAAAAGATGGCAAGGATTCCGATGCTTGTAAATGGAAAGCTGTATAACAATATGACACCGGTTCAGACTGTTATTTTAACCATAACGTTATTAATGCTATATCTTATGGTTATGGAACTTATGTTATTAGTAAGCTTTTCAGTTGGCAAAAGAATGATGGGAATTCTTATAAGTTATACAATTATAGGAGTAGGAAGTGCATTGTGTGGACTAAAGAGTAAAATACAATGGGTATTTCCGTCGGCACATTCAATTGCATGGCTGCACTTTGATGATGTTTTGAGAATACAGAAATTTAAAATTTCATATTCATATATTTATTTTATAGTACTGTTAATAGTACTGTTTGCAGTAAGTTTGGTAACTGTAAAAAGATACGATTTTGCAAAGATAACAGATATGGAGGATTAGTGTGAAAAATCGAATTGATATGTAGATTTTTCACACAGCTAAAGGTGTCGCAGACGTCACCTTTAGCTATTATCGCAGAGCAAAATTTGAAATTTTGCTCGCGATTCCTTCGACGTAAACGTCTGCGGAATGGAGGATTAGTGTATGAGTCAGGAAAAGAAAGATTATGCAATTCAGGTTAACAACTTAGGATTAACAATTAAGAAAGATACGATACTTTCAGATGTAAATATTAAACTAGAACAGGGTAAAATTCATGGACTTGTCGGAAGAAATGGTTCTGGTAAAACTATGCTTATGAAATGCATATGTGGATTTGTAAAACCTACGTCAGGTGATATATATGTTGATGAAAAGAAGATTGGTAAAGATGTCGATTTTCCACAAAATGTAGGAATTATTATTGAGACACCGGGTTTTATACCTTATTACAGTGGATATAGAAATCTGAAAATACTTGCTAATTTAAGAAAGAAAATTGGGAAAGAAGAAATACTTGAAATAATGAAGAAAGTAGGATTAGAGGGTGCAGAAAATAAACTTGTAAGAAAATATAGCCTTGGAATGAGACAAAGACTGGGACTTGCCCAGGCAATGATGGAGAAACCGAATATTTATATATTAGATGAGCCTATGAATGGTCTGGATAATGAGGGTGTCGAAGATATGAGAGGAATATTAAAAGAACTCCGAAAAGAAGGTAAAACTATTCTTTTAGTTAGTCATAATAATGAAGATATTCAGACATTATGTGATGAAATATATGATATAAATCATGGAAAGGTCTCAAAGAGAGATAAGGTAGAGAACTGATATTTTAGTATTTATATGGTATTTATAATAGTAATGAAACATTGATTGAGCATATTAATTAAGGTTTTATTAATAATATACTAATGTGCTGATGCGAATATTTATTACTTTGTATTGCTTGTAATAATCAAGTCTGCTATAATATATACAGTTATGATTTGCGCAAAGTACCTGCATTAGTAGAATAGAGAGGAATTTATTAATGACAGTATATTTAGTGGATTTTGAAAATGTTCGTTCAGGAGGACTTAGAGGCGTTGAAGAGCTTAGTGAGGGTGACAAAGTAGTTATTTTTTACAGTAAAAACGCAGATGCAATAACTTTTGATGTACATATGTTACTTAGCAAGAGTAAAGCTGAGATTGAAACTTTCAGAATACTTAGAGGTGGAAGAAATTCATTAGACTTCCAGTTATCAACATATCTTGGATATCTGGTTATGGAGAATAGCTATAAGAATATAGTTATAATCAGTCAGGATAAAGGATTTCTTTGTGCAACAAGTTTCTGGGAGGAGAATCAGGAGCTTTGCAATTGCAATATCAGACTTTGTAAGAGTATTGCTACTTCTGATGTGGAGAGCAGCACAAGCGATGAATTTGATGATGGTCTTACAGGTAAATTCATTGAGAAAATAGATATGAGAAAATCTCCATTTATGCAGAATAGTAATAGCAATGATAACGACAATAATGATAGTTCAACAGAAACTGAACCTCAGGGACTTGTAAAACAGTCTTCTAATAACAGAAACTCTGCCGAAGGAGAGACACAATCATATGAGAGACATTCAGACAGAGGATATGATAAAGGATATGGCAGAAGATATCCTGAGGATAAACAGACTATTAAAGATAATCAGTCTGTACCGGGAAGATTTGTTGAATATAAAACAGGTGATTACAGATCATATGGCAATTATCAGAACAATTCTTATAGTTTAAACAGACCTAAATTTGCCGGTAATTCAAATAGTTCATATAATACGAACAGACCAAGATATAATGGTAATTACAATAATTCATATGGTACAAACAGACCAAGATATAATGGTAATTACAATAATTCATATAATACGAACAGACCAAGATATAATGGTAATTATAATAATTCATATGATATGAACAGACAAGGCAATACTGATAATTATAACAATTCATATGATATGAACAGACAAGATAATACAGGTAATTATAACAGCTCTTATAATCTGAATACAGAAGTAAAAACTGAAGAAGTTAAAACAGAAAAAGTTAAAACTGAAGTAAACAACACTATAGATAAGAAACCAAATCTGAATATTCAAAATCCTACATCAAAAAATAAGATTTTTGCAGCAGAAGTAAAATTAAATATAACGGATGATATTAAGAATATTATAGGTGATAAGTATGAAGAAGATGTTGTTCCTGTATTAGTTGAAACTATTGGTAAATCAACAGGAAAACAGCACTTCTACAGAATGCTTGTAAGCAGATTAGGACAAGAAAAAGGTCATGAACTTTATATGATGATTAAAGGGCAGTATGCAAATTTAAAAAGAAAATAAATTAAGGTGTGATGTTTCACAATATTTAAAGCGTGAATATAACACTAAATAAAATGGAGATGATAATAATGTTTTTATATAGAAGAAAAACCAGTACGGAATTTAAATACATAAGATTTTTTCTAACAACATTATTATGCATCTGTTTATGTATATTTCTGCTATTATGTAGCAGAGAAAAAGAAAAAATTACAGGTACAGGCGCAAACATAACTAAAAATAATTACCTGGTTGTTGATTATCTGAATGTGGGTAAGGGTGATTGTATGTTGATTCAATCTAAAACGCACACATATCTGATAGACACAGGATACGAAGAAACAGCAGATGAGGTTACTGCATTTCTTAAGAGCAAAAATATAAAGAAATTAGATGGAATGATAATTACTCACTATGATAAAGACCACATAGGCGGGGCGAAAGATATAGTTAAGAACTTCGATGTAAATGTTATCTATATGCCTAAATATGATGGTACAGGAAGTATTTATCAGAAATTTATGGACAAACTTAATAAATGGAATAAGTTAAATCTGATAAGTTATGTAACAGATAATATCAGAATAGAATTTGACGGAATTATAATGGATATCTATCCTGCGAAAGAAACTTTTAATGAAGATGATAATAACAATTCACTGGTTACAAAGATAGTGAATAATAATGATAGTTTTTTATTTACGGGAGATATTGAAGATGAGAGAATATCAGAGTTGTTAGGTGATTCAATGATTAAGGCAGATGTTTTAAAGGTACCTTATCATGGCAGATTAGAGGATAATACCATACAGTTTATAGACGAGTCAGCCCCTGAATATGCGATAATTACATGTGAATCAGAAAGTAAAGTATCGACAAGTCTGATATATGAATTGGAGAAATTAAATGTAAAGTATTATTTTAATTGTAATGGAAACATCAGATGTGATAGCGATGGGACTAAGAATATTAAAATAGAACAAAATAAATGACATCAAAGGAAGCGACTTACAATGGGTAAAGAATTGAAAACAAATGCGATGCGTATTTTAGATAGAAATAAAATTAAATATGATATAAATACTTATGAATGTGATGAATTTATAAGTGGAACAGATATTGCTGACAGACTTGGACAGAATTATGATGAGTCATTTAAGACTTTAGTGGCAGTAGGAAAAAGCAGTAATTATTTTGTATTTGTAATTCCTATAGATAAAGAACTTGATTTAAAGAAAGCAGCTAAAGTGGTCGGCGAGAAGAATGTGGAAATGTTACATGTTAAGGATATTAATAAAGTGACAGGATATGTAAGAGGTGGTTGTACACCTATTGGTATGAAGAAGCAGTATAAGACAGTGTTGCATAATAGCATAATGAATTATGACAAAGTGATTATAAGTGGTGGACGAATAGGAACACAACTTGTTCTGGCACCAGAAGATATAGTTAAAGTAACATCAGCAATTATTGAAGATATATGTATGTAGAAAATATGAAAAGGAAAGCAGGTGGTAAGTGTGTATATTTTAGAATATGAAGTATGTGCAATAATATTAACATGTATTATCCTTGCTGCCTGCATTATGGGAAGAATAAAACATGATTCACAGTTTAAAATCTACGTGAGTATGCTGGTATATCTTCTTGTTACATCAATTACAGATTTGTTATCGGGATATTTTATAAATCATATTGAGAAATATAGTATATGGTATATATATATTTTAGAGTATATATATTTTATATTTAAGATGCTTATGATAGTAATGTATTGTTTATATAATCTCGAAAGTGCTGAAAGTTGCTACAGAAGAAATCGTAAGTTATGGGTAGTAATTACAATACCGGCTGTGTTTGGACTTGTGTTGTTAGCTATTAATACATTCACAAATGTTATTTTTAAAATTGATAAAGTGAATGGGTTTGTAAGAGGAAAACTAATTGGAGTCATATATGCCATAAGCATATTTTACATTGTATTTGCCATATTTTATATTAGAAGATTTGATAAAATCATAGAAAAATACAAATTATATAATATAGAATTCTTTGCAATAGTAACTATATTATCAGTAATTATACAGTGTGTTAATCCGAGATACCTTGTAGAAAGTTTTGGCGAGGCGATATGTTTCTTAGTGTTGTACTTTAATGTGCAGAAACCTGATGATCTGATAGACGGAAGAGTGGCCACATTTAATCGTAAAGCATTTATGGACCGGGCAAAAGTATTTATTACATCAAAGATTCCATTTAATGTAATTTCAGTAAGCATTGAGGATTATGAATATCTTGAGAAAATATTTGGTAAAGACTGCATGAGTGATTTTGAAATTGATTTAGCAGATTACCTTAATTCTAAGACAAAAGATATGAAGATATATAGAGTGTCTGACTATATGTTTTACATTGTATCTAATGTAAATACATATGAGCAAATGAAGGACTTAACAGAAGAAATACTTAAAGACTGTGACAGAGTATGGATGGTTGGAGATCTGGAGATACCTGTAATAATGGACATTTGCCTTATCCGTTATCCTGAGGATGTATCAGAATTAGAAGAACTATTTACCTGTACTAATTATTTTGCTAAGGAAGATCATGGCAAGGAAAACAGAGTAATAATTGCAGGAGATAATGAATATTATAATGGAAGAAGAAAAAGCAAGGTTAAATTAGCAATACATAAAGCCATTAAGAATAAATCATTTGAGGTATATTTTCAGCCTATTTATTCAACGAAGGATAAGAAGATTAATTCAGCAGAGGCATTAGTAAGACTTAATGATGAGGAATTAGGATTTATTTCACCGGAAGAATTTATACCGATTGCAGAGGAAGATGGTTCAATTATAAGAATTGATGATTTCGTATTAGATGAAGTATGTAGATTCGCAAGAACCAATGAATTATATAAAAAGGGCATAGAATATATAGAAGTAAATGTGTCTGTTATTGAATGTATGAAACACGATATGGCTAAAAGGGTTTCTGATAAGATTGAAAAATATGGACTCCATCCGGGACAGATTAATTTAGAGATAACAGAGACAGCCACAGTTAATTCACCTCAGATGTTAGATATTAATATGAGAAAATTAGTTGAAGGTGGTGTACAGTTCTCGTTAGACGATTATGGTACAGGATACTCAAATATTAATTATCTGATAAATCTTCCATTTCATCTTATCAAAATGGATAAGACTATAGTATGGTCATCATTTAAAAATGATAAAGCAGGAATTGCACTAGATAGTAGTGTAAAAATGATTAGAAAGTTAGGGTTCCATATTGTGGCAGAAGGGATTGAAACAGCTGAACAGGCTGCAAAATTAGAGTCTATTGGTTGTGAATATCTGCAAGGATATTATTATTCAAAACCATTATCACAGAAGAATTTTTTAAACTTTTTAGATGATTAGTAAGGCCAAGAAGTCCGTCTATGACACATGCTCTCATATTTCCTTAATCGGGTGTGTGTCATATATTTTATTTTTTGTTATAAGGGTTAAAAAGTCTTTTCTAGGATAATGGTTATAATAAAAATAGATATAGATATTTTCAGCCGAATTTTGTATAATATAAAGAAGCGTGTGTAATCGTTTTTTATATTACCGCAAAATAACAATTCAGGAGGAAAGAAAATGAAGGAACTTGGCATTCAGTCAGAAAATCCGTCAGATGGAGCAATCTATGATATCAAACAGTTAGGTATTTCTAAGACATTATTATTGGGTATCCAGCATACATTTGCAATGTTTGGTGCAACAGTATTAGTTCCAATACTGACAGGATTATCAATTTCAACAACATTATTAATGGCAGGACTTGGAACTTTATTGTTTCATTTAATAACAAAGGGAAAAGTACCTGCATTTTTAGGTTCTTCTTTTGCATTTCTAGGAGGATATTCAGCCGTTAAGGCAATGGACTTTGGCGAGGGAGTTAATGCATTACCATATGCCTGTGGTGGTGTATTTATAGCCGGACTTGTATATGTAGTGGTAGCCGCATTGGTTAAAGTATTTGGAGCGAAAAAAGTAATGAAATTTTTCCCACCTGTTGTAACAGGACCAATTATTATAGCCATAGGTCTTATACTTGCACCATCAGCTATAAATAACTGTAAAACAGACTGGCTTCTTGCAATTATAGCAATAGCCATTGTTATCGTATGTAACATATGGGGTAAAGGAATGGTTAAGATTATTCCAATTATGCTTGGAGTAGTTGGAACATATGTAATAGCAATTATTCTTGCTAAATATGGACATGGAACAATTGATTATGCAACAATCAGGAATGCTGCATGGGTTGGACTTCCATTAAAAACAAGTGAATTTATGAAATTTGATGTAAGTGCAATTGTAGCAGTTGTACCAATTTCATTGGCAACAATGATGGAACATATCGGTGATATATCAGCAATCGGAGCAACCACAGGTAAGAATTATATTGCTGATCCGGGACTTCACAGAACGCTTTTAGGTGATGGTCTTGCAACAAGTTTATCAGCAGCATTTGGTGGCCCTGCGAATACAACATATGGAGAAAATACAGGTGTACTTGCATTAACCAAAGTGTATGATCCGGTTGTTATGAGAATTGCAGCACTTTTTGCAGTTATGTTATCATTCTCACCAAAATTTGCAGCTGTAATTCAGGTTATTCCATCAGCAATTATTGGTGGTGTGTCATTAATCTTATATGGAATGATTTCCTCAATTGGTGTAAGAAACGTAGTAGAAAATGCCGTAGATTTTACAAAGAGCAGAAATCTTATTATTGCAGCGGTAATATTAGTAACATCTCTTGGCATAGAATATCAGTCAGTAAGTAATGCAGCAGGTGAATCAGTTATTGCCTCAGGTATTACATTCAATGTAGCCGGTGTAGCAATTACATTATCAGGACTTGCAATTGCCGCAATAGCGGGAATATTATTGAATGCAATTCTTCCAGGAAAAGATTACGAATTTAAAGAATAGAAAATATAGAAGCGAGGTAAAGGTATGTACAAAAACTATGAGAATGTAACTATTTTAGACCACCCATTAATTAAGCATAAGATTTCAATGCTTAGGGATAAGAATACAGGAACTAACGAATTCAGAACTATAATAGAAGAAATCGCTATGCTTATGGGATATGAAGCACTTAGAGATCTTCCAACAGAAGATGTAGAGATTGAAACTCCTATTGAAAAGTGTACGACACCAATGATAGCAGGACGAAAACTTGCAGTTGTACCTATTCTTAGAGCTGGTCTTGGTATGGTGGGTGGAATACTTGCACTTACACCAAGTGCAAAAGTAGGTCATATTGGTTTATGCAGAAATGAAGAAACTCATGAGCCGGAGGAATATTATTGTAAGCTTCCAACTCCAATTGAAGAGAGAGTAATCGTTGTAACAGATCCTATGCTTGCAACAGGTGGTTCAGCAGTTGCCGCAGTTAATTTCATAAAACAGCATGGCGGAAAGAAGATAAAGTTTATGTCAATAATTGCCGCACCAGAGGGAATTGACAGATTAATGACAGCACATCCTGATATCCAGTTATATGTAGGTCAGTTAGACAGATGTTTAAATGAAGATGCTTATATTTGTCCTGGACTTGGTGATGCAGGCGACAGAATATTTGGTACAAAATAATTTAGATAATTATGGGATTAAGGGAGCATATTACCTTAATTCCATTTTTAGGTTAAAAAAATATATTAAACGAATCAAAGGAGAAAAAGAATGTATTGGAAGCTGGCAATAGTTTTTGGAATATTTCTGATAATTGATATACTAGGGCATATATTCCTGAGAATAAGACGAAAAGCATTTGAATGGATATTAATGTCAACAATTATTATATTAACCATCGGTTCAGTGACGATGGGTATTTTGAATACAGTTAGGAAAGATAAGTCGGATGCTTCAGATTTATTTGTGGCATATAATTATCTTATAGATGGAAATATATCAAGTGCGGAGGTAAAACTTGCTACAGTTGGTGGCGAGTATGGCGTTAAAGCAGAGGTTTTAGGCGTTATATCATCATTAATAGAGCAGGATTATATACAGGGATATTTTAAATCAGAAAGACTTTTAGAAAGTGGCGAACTTAAAGATATTGATAAGAAATATGTTAAAAAAGTTCAACAAATTTGTAAGGAAGAAATAGGCCTGGTTGGAGAATCAGAAGAAAAATATACGGATTATAAGGATTATCTTGCTGATTTAGAGGATATACAGATACAATATACTGCTTCAGGCTCATATAATGTTAAAACTGAAAAGACTGAAGAAGCTATAGAAATAGCGAAGGATTATATGAATGAGATGAAATTCTCAGACAAACAGCTTCAGGATTATACACAGGACTATGAAATGGATAATAAATTGTATGGTCAGGATATTTCTGAAATTACTGAAAATGATTTGAAAGATATAGAGAGTGAATATGGTAAAAGTGAGGATGTATTAAGACTTTATTGTAAATATTACATATATATAAAAGATTATGAGGCAGCTAAGAAAGCAGCTGACAAGCTTATTAATAAATATAGAAATGAAGAGAACTATGTTATATATACTGACGTTATTGCGCAGGAGGCATATTCTAAAGCACAGTTAAATACTGATAATGTAATGACAAGTGGTGACGGTATTAATAATTCACCAGATGACAGGTCAGATTATGCAATAGACAATGGTACTGGTAATGATATAGATAATAAATCTGTAGATTCTGAGGTTAGAAAATTAATAGAAAAGGCTGAGAGGAAATACGAGCAGGCGAAGAAATTAGAAGAATATAATGATAATATTACAGATGAAATTCAAGCACAGATAGATAAGCTGTTATCAGAAGCAAATGATTTGTATACAGAAGCAAATTATGTGGACGTAAAAAGGGCAATTAATTATATTCTTGCAAAAAGACCTAAGAATGGTGATGAAACAGGAATGTATAATCTGCAGCTTGCCAAACTGTATCTGATTATAGGAGACAGAGAGACTGCTAATAAATATTTATACGAGGTAATAGATAATAGTGTAGATATTTCAGATAATTCAGCCATAAAAGAGGCACTCGATGAAGTAGTTGAGCAATATAATAAGTTAACGACAGATGAATATAATTCAGAATTAAATGCTGTCGTTGATGCGTTGATTGATGCACAGACAAATGGAGTGGTTCCTTCTGATGAAAGCACAATTAATGGCTCATTTAATTCATATGTTACTAACACACTCAAATATGATAAATTGAATATTCATATAAGCAGAATTGATAAATCTGAATATCCAAAGATAAAAGCATATGTGAATATCAATGGTGATAAAGAGGGTAAAAATGAGTTAGCATCAGATTTTAAAGAAAACGATTTTACATTAATAGATACTTTATATGAAATAGATAATTTTAAAATATTAAGCGATAAATCAAGCAGTAAAGTAAGCATTGCGATAGTGATGGATAAGAGTGGAAGCATGTTAGGTTCACCAATAGATAATGCTAAGATGGCTGCCGTTGAAGCAGTAAATTATATGGAAAAAGAAAATGAAAAGATTTCAATAATAGCATATGCTGATGGTGCTGAAAATGTGCAGAAACTTACAGATTCACATGAAAGACTTAAACGTGCAATTAACAGCATAGAAAGTGACGGAGGAACTAATATTGCCGGTGGACTTAATGCCGGAATTGATGAAATAAAAGATGAAACAGGAAGCAGAGCTATAATACTTATGTCTGATGGTCAGGACGGAAATACGGCTGCCATGCCGGAAGCGATACAGAACGCAGTCGATGAAGGGATAGCTGTATATACAGTAGCATTTGGTGATGCTGATGAGGAATATATGAAAGACATTGCTGATAAGACAGGTGGTAAATTCATTAAAGCATCAAGTTCGTCAGAATTATCGGACATTTATCTGACATTACAGAAATACATAGTGAATAATTACTGTATAGAATATACGGTAGAGAAAAATGTGGAAACAGATCCAAGAAATCTTATGGTATCAATTGATGAATACAGTACATCTGATAACAAAGATTATTATATTAAGGAAGAAAACAAACCATCTGATGAAGGTAACAAAGATTCAATTGAGAAAATCGATGAAAATACATTGGGAATATCGTCAATTACTCCAGGTACAACCTGTATAAAAGATGTAACAAATGGCATAAGTGTTACGATTACAGGTGGTGGTTTTGAAGAGGGAATGAATATTTCCGTAGGTAAAATTCCGCTTACGGATATCAAAGTGGAAAGTAAGACTACATTAACAGCCACATTAAAGGGTACAATTGAACCGGGAAGATATGATATCCAGATTAAGACATCAGATGGAAGATTAATTATTGCTAATAAAATGTTTAGCGTATTCAAATCAGGTACAACCAAGTCCATAAGATTAGGTGGAAGTACCATTACTGCTGATGCAATCGGACAAATTTCAGATAACAAATTATTAGCAAGTGGAAATGTTATGCTAAATGGTTTTGTACATAGTGCAGGCGATATGGAGATAACCGTAAATGGAATGGATAAAGACATTGACTTAAATGCAAATTCATCTGTATATGTAGGCGAAAGCGGTACATTAAGCGGCAATTCCAAACTATATGTAAGTTATAAACAGATGTCAGAAGCAAACGGACAGAACTTCACAACACTTGTTATGGGTGGTAAGGACTATGTTATTCAAAAACACAGATATTCTATAGATGTAGATTCTTCTTCGGCAGGTTTTGATAATAATATTTGTGACTTTGATTTATCAATTCCACTGATAATGGATGTCGATGTTGCAGAAGTTAATCTGTATTCAAACCGTCTGCAGATAGATGTTAAGAGCATAAGATTAGATGAGATAGTTAAAGACGTTAATAAATCATTGAAGCATAAAAAAGGTGCAAATGAACCGGAACCAACACCTGTTTCAAGAACAGATGCCAATAAATTTGACATAAAAGATGCCGGAGACATTGGAGTTTCCATTGCATTAACACCTGATGGAATAGAATTTGGTGGCGAAGCCGAAGTAAATGTGAATGACGCATTACAATTTGGAACATTTGGAATAAAGTCCATAAAAGTTAAATTAAACTCCCTTGATGCAGATAATGAATACTGGAGTATCGGTGGAGAAATTGATTTTAGCAGACTTATACCTGGTTTTGGAGGAACAGGCATAGAGGGACTTGAGGGTTCATTGTCATCATATTACTGGTTACCTGATAAAGTAAGTATAGATGCTTCATTGAATCCCGGAATACCGATATATAAGATTATTGAAATCAATAAAGTCGGTGGCTCCCTTCAGGGAATGAGTACAGGATTATTAAAGCTGTATGAAAGTATTGTATCACCTGAGACATACAATATTATCGGTACAGATATAAAGTCAGATGCTTATGATTATCAGGACGTAGTATTGGCAGCTAAATTAGGTGCTGAAGCTAATATATTTAATACCATAGATGTAAGTAATAATAAGCTATTAAAGAAATTCAAGGACTGGGGCGAAATAGGTAACATTGATGGCAAAATAGAGATTAATTTCTCAGAGCCGGAATTCGTAATCGGTGCAGATATGTCATTGCTTGGTTCTGAAAAAGCATCGGCTGAGGCTAAGATTAATAAAAGTGGACTAGACATTTCAGCAAATGTTAAGTTAAATATTTCAGGTTTTGGAATGGAAATATCAGGTGGTGCTGATGCAGACTTAGGTGGAAATCTGTCAGGTGCATATATGAAGGCCGGAGTAAATGGTAAACTTGATTGCGCACCACTTAGTATTCATGCAAATGGTAATGCATCATTTAAAGTTGAATTTGAATGGGATTTCAAATATGCAGCAGTTACAGTTAATTACAAAGATGGCAGTGTGAACAAAGAGGGAACACTCTGGTATGATGCAGATGGTGGCCCATTTATCTGGAATAAAATTGGTACATCATCAAATTAATGTAAACGTCTGCGGAATGGAGAAAAGTATATTATGAAGAGAATAGTTAAAGTGGCAATTGTTTCTATGTTATTTACGATTTTACTTTACGTTAATGCATTTGCAGAGACGAAAGAAGTAAAATTAAATGTAGATAAGGATTATACTAATGCGATATTTTATATAACATGGGATAATGTAGAAGAAAAAGGCTCAGTTGAATTAATTTCGCCTGACGGTAAAGTCTACAGTAAAGAAAAGACATCGGATAATGTCTACGAGGCAAATGGCGAAGCCATAGTAAATGTCGGACAGCCTGCTAAGGGCGAATGGACAATTAAAGTCAGCGGAGATAACTTAGGTGTAGTTAAGGTGGAAGCAGGACAACTCCCTAATTCTATGGTTATTAATTCATTTAGTGTCGAGGCAAAAGATGATAAATACATAGCTAAGTATTCTATAAGTGATTGTCCTGAACAGGTACAGATAGAAGTATTTGCTGATACAGATAACGAGGGTTTTGACGGAGAAAAGGTATACTCAGGAACTGGTGGGCCAAGTGGTGAAGCCGAATTATCATTTGGCAATCTTAAGCCTTGTGAATATCATTTTTATATACGTGTGTCTAAAGATGGTGTATTTAAAAGGGCATATACAGACTCAGTAATAAGTATCAGCCGTAAGGACAGCCAGAAGAAAGTTAAAGATGTTAAAGGTGGAAAATATAATGATGGTTATTATATAAGCTGGACAAATGAGAATGAAAATGACAGAAAAACAGTCTATGTCTGGGATAAAGATATGAACCTTATATCTGAAGTGGAAACCGAAGCAGGCGATACATTATATTATGGAGATTTTAAAGACAGTGATGAAAAGGTATATTTAGCCGTAGTAGATGGTAATGACTGTAATTATGATAAAATCGAAGTAAATAGGGATACAACCGTAGATGCAAATGTGGTGTATGATGTCGAAGAAAATGCTACAAATCACAAGTTTATTATAGCCGATGTAACTATAAACGGCAAAGCTGTAATTGATGCATGGTTAAATGATGAGCTTATGCTTGAGGGAGAAACTGAATCAGGTAAATATAGAATTAATATGAGTGATGGAGACAATGTAGTTGTATTCAGAATAACAGATGAGAAGAACAATGTAATTACATTTACTAAAAATATCTATGTAGATACAGTTCCACCGGCACTTTCAATAGCCGATGATATAGATAACAGCATTACATCTAAAGATTATATTTACATAAGCGGATATTCTGAAGAGGGTGCAGTGCTTACTCTCAATGGAAGAGAAATTGAGATGGAAAAAGGCTATTTTAATGAAAAGGTCAGACTTAAACTTGGTAAAAATGCCATAAAGCTTGTGGCAATTGATGTCGCAGGTAATGAGTCTCAATATAGTGCAACAGTCACACATGAGATGAGTAAAAGCAACAGAAGAAAATTGTATATAATTACAGGCGTACTAATTATACTTGTTGTGGTATATATGATTGTATTTATTAAAGGAATAAAAAGACGCAGGAAAAAGTAAATTGGAAATGTATTAAATTAAAATGAAAGGAATTGCGATAGACAATATGTATGAAAATATATATGGTTAAGAAGCAGTATAAAGGTAATAAAAATGGTAATTATAATGCTGATAATCAGCCTGCTTGGAACACTTGCAGCAATAGGATGCACTTCGTATGCAGTATATATTACATCTCAGGTATCCGGAGAAAAGTTACTTACATTGAATAGTGAATTAGGATACCGTTATGCAACTACATATAGAGATTGGCAGGTCTATGCAGCTATTTCAGTTATTGCAGCAGTAGTATTATGGATTATATTCATATTTATATTAGTAAAAAGGCATAAGAAAAGAAGAAAGAAACAGACGGAGGCGGTAAATAATGAAGGAAATTAATATTAATGAGATTAATATTAATGAGATTAAGGAAGAACTGTCAAAGAATAGTGATTTGTATGGTTATATTTTAGAAATATTTGATGGCGATTATGGTTGTGAAGAGCGTTTAGAGGGTGAATCCTTGATGGTCAGCGTAAAACTTCTTACCAGAGATGGCGAAGTGTATGTTCGTGTGGAAGATGAGAAGCTTACAGAGAATGGGTTAGACGAGGATATGTATGTGAAGAAAGGATTAATATAATTATATATAATATTGCTGAAAAATGTTAATGCTAAGGTAACAATATTAAATATTTGTTAAAGAAGTAACGAAAAGTAACGAAAAATAACGAAAAGTAACACCGAAAATCAACTATTGTTTCTGAATTAAATTTTCTACAATTACGGTGTATGGAAATTATAATCCAAATGCGGCAAGTACATATGCACAAAATAATTATGATGACACGTCGTATATATATTGGGACATGAAGAAAAAATATAATAAAAATTGTAATACGTTTTATAGAATAGTATTTAAGTAAATTAAAATAATATTTGGAGGAAAATAAACGAATGAGTAAACGCAAAATAATAGTTATAGCTATAATTATAATACCAGTTTTAATATTTATATATTTCAATGTAATTAAGCCTTGTGAAATAAATGAAAATAAAATAGAAATATTTATATCAAGAGATGATGAAAATCTGGCTGGAGAAGAATATGATGACGAAATATTTAATGCATTAATTGATAGATATGAAGGAAAAAATAGTAGTGTTTTTTTAAATGATGAACAGCTGGTTAGAAAAAATAGAAATTTACCATCGGATAAGACGAAAGATTATGGAACAGTAATAATTTCGGTGGAATTCAAAAATAATAGTATATTTAATTTAAAAGACATCATAGGAAGTGTTACTAATGAAAAAGATGATAGTTATGTATTATATTCAACAGGTGCTTTTGTATCAGAAAATATAAAACCATTAAAAACTAAAAAGGACACAGAGATAATTTGGTTAACTATGTATATGGGAGATATGTCGGATGAGGAAATTCTTGATTATATACAAAGACTGGATATAGAAGTATATTACAGCAGTAAAATGTTGGGAAGTAATGATGAAATAATATCATTAAAACATGCCAAGTTAAGAAAATAAAATTTACAGAATGAAAGGAGACATATGATAATAAAGGTAAATAATATGTGTAAAAAATATGAAAATGGAAGTATAATGACTGACATTTTTAATAATTATTCATTAGAGATAAAAGAGGGTGAAAAAATAGCAATAATGGGAGCCTCCGGCTCAGGAAAGAGCACATTATTACATATATTAGCTGGATTAGAGGAGTTTCAGGCGGGAGAAGTAATAGTAGATGGAATTAATTATATAAAGACAAATTATAAAAAAATAGAAAGTATGCGTTTAGAAAAGTTTGGATTTATTTATCAGAAATTTTATCTTATTGATACACTTAATGTATATGATAATATAATTCTTCCGGCATTAGCATTACGAACGAACTTTGATAAGGAATATACAGATGAATTATGTGAAATATTAAAAATTGAATCAAAAAAGAACTATTATCCATCGCAGTTATCTGGGGGAGAACAACAAAGAGTGTGTATTGCAAGAGCATTAATTAATAGACCTAAAATTATTTTTGCTGATGAACCAACGGGAAGCCTGGATAAAGAAAATAGTAATATTGTCATGAAATTGTTGTGTGAATGTTGTGAAAAAAATAATCAAACCTTAGTTGTTGTAACACATGACGAAATGGTATCAGATTATTTGGATAGAAAATTAGTGTTAAGTCGCTAAGCGGGAGAAAATGTTATGAAGAAATCAATTAATAATTTATTGATTAAAAGTTATATGAAAAAGAAAGATTTTCTTATATATATAATAACAATATGTATATTGTCAATTTTAATAATCAATTTTTTAAATACGGCTTTATATATTGGTGGAGAATATCTTAAGAAAATTGCAAAAGAAAGTTATGGAGAATATCATTATAGTATAGGATATTTGGACAAAGAAACAGCAAATAAAATAAAAAATGATAAAACACTTTATAAAGTGGCTCAAACTCAGGAAAATTTTACAGAAGACGAATATTTAATAGCATGTGATAATGAATTTACAGAAATAACAGATTGCAAACTAGTAAAAGGGAAGTTTCCGGAAAGTTCTAATGAGGTATTATGTAACATTAATTATTTATTTCAGCTGGGTTATGAATATAAAGAAATGATAGGGGCAAAAATAACAGTTGATGAAAATGATTATATTGTTACAGGGTTAGTAGAAATGCAAAGTCTTATTGATTCAGAGTATAATGGCAGGCTTGTAGTTTTTAATATGAATTATATAGAACTACCATATGAGTATAATGTTTTTATTCAATCTTTCTCAGATAATTTTAAAGGCAATAAAGAAAGTCTTATAAAAAAATATAATTTAAATAGAAAAACAATTTTTAATAATGGAAATGTATTGAATATATCTGAGCGTGATGAATGTAATCGTCCAACTGCTTTATTAAAAATAGGATATATAATTCTATTTTTAATTACAGGTTCACTTTTGGTATTAATTAATTCTGTATTTATTTTAGCATTAGGACGAACAGCGGAAATGAATGAATTATATCTCAGAATAGGAATAAATAAGAAAAAAATAGTATATTCGTTGATAGAATGCGTAATTGTTTGCTACGGAATAGCTATTTTGGTATCGATATTGTTTATAATTTTAGTTAAGGGAAAATGCTCATTTTCAGATTTTAACGGATATTTAAAAATAAATTTATTAATACAACTTGTATTTATTATAATAGGTTTAATTACAAATATATCTTTAATATTGAAAAAAATATATAAAGATTTTATATTATTTAATAAAAAAAGTAGAAGAAAAAGTATAAAAACGGGTAGTCAATTAGTAAAGAATAGAGATTTATATATTCAGCTGGCAAAAAATATTCATTTATTTAATTGGAAAAGTATGTTTATATTAATTTTACCAATATGTATTTCTGGAATTATTTTCATTTCAGTTTTGTTTTACATAAATACTAAAAGGGTAAATTTTGCAAATTATAATAATTATGAATACCAAATTACATATAGTGGAAATGAGGTAGCAACTAAGGAAATAGAGATATATATAGATACTATAAAAAGAATAGAAGATGTCGTTAAAAACACTAATAATTCTGAAATTTTACCTTTATATATAAAAAACTCACAGAAATCTTATATTGAAAAAAACACTATATCAAATCAATATCTGAATATATTAGAAAATTATGATACACAGTTTAAAAGGCAGATGTCTAAATCTGATAACAGGTATTGTACGTTAAGAATATTAGTGATAGGTATAGAAGACAAGTACTGTGAAAGTATAGGCATAAAAAAAGAAGATTTAAATAATTTGAATGAAAACGAATGTATATTAATAGGTAATATACATTCATATGGAATAGGAGATGTTAGTAGTGGTATAAAAAAAGGCAATAAAATAAAAATGGATATTATAGAGGATAATGAAATATATAATAAAACATTCACAGTTAAAAAAATATATGACGATTTAAAGTTAAGTATAGATGATAATAATAAAATTAAAATTATTATTCCAAAAGATGTTTTTGTTAAACAATATGAAGAGCTAATAAGTTATTCGTATCCTGATATAGTATATTTAAATTGTAGTAATAATGATGATATATTAAATAGTATCAAAGGTTGTCGGTATATAACATTGAAAAATATAAAAGAAGAAAATCAATTGATAGATAGTAGAAATCGAATTATGATGTATATTGCTATTATTATATCATTAATAGTTGCATTGCTTACTATATTAAATATTATATTTGTAATTAGTAATAGATTTTATGATATTAAGAAAATGAGTAATATTTTAAAAATTATAGGAGTTGCAAGTAGAAAGATAATAAAAATATTTATAATAGATATAAGACGTATATTTATAATAGGATATGTGATAGTTGGTTTTTTATCTGGATTAATATGTTATAAGATACTAGAAATTAATATTAGTGTGATTAATTATTTGAAATATTATTATCCATTTAAAATAATGGGGATACTAGCAGCAATATATATATCTATATTCATTTTATTTATATATTTTTTGAGAAGAAAAATTACAAATGGAGATATTATAAGAGAGTTAAAAGAAGAAAATGAATAAATTATTGTTATGGATATAAAAGGGGAATCCTGAGATTAAAAAATGTTTCTCAAAATTCCCCAGATTACCAAAAGTACAATCAGTAGAATCAGAATTACTGTTTGTGCTTTTGTTGTCTTAGCATCGTTAAAACGAATATATCTGTAAATCTGTTGTGCAATTATAAAAACAATTACAGGAGATATTATAAACAATAGTTTGTTATAATGATATGCTGCCACGAAATCAAGTCTCATAAGAGCGAGACACATACGTGTTACACCGCAACCCGGGCATTGCAGACCTGTAATTCGATAAAAAATACACGGTATAGCAAAACCAGTCTTTCTTACGAAGATTCCATAAGAAAGACCGATTAATAATAAACTCAATATGTATTTGCAAATTTTAAAAGCTCTGTTTTTCATATCCATTACAAATATCTATAAGTTACTTTGCAATTCATTTTATAAATGGTTAAGTTCATTCTGAATTAAGCAATATGAAACAATTGAAAGACCTAAGATAGCTAAGATAAGGTATAAAACACCTGAGTTATCTGACATCTGGCCTCTTGCACACTTAACAGCGTCAATTTTTTTACCTGCCTGGTATAACCAGTACCAAAGGTAAATACTACAAGTAATAATTGAAAGAACAAGTACCATAGCACCTGATGTAGAATTATCACCTGTTAGTTCGTTGATGTCATTTGCCATTGCATAGAGCCAATATAAACCGTAGATTCCACAAGTAACAATTGACAGAATAATGCATACTGCAATATTTCTTTCTCTCATAATTCAAATCCTCCTTAAATTTAGATTAAAAAATAATAAATTTCCTAAACATTATATAAAATGTAAAAGGTTTTGTCTATATAAATAAAAACATTTTTTAGGGTTTAATGTAGCGGAAAATGTACGTTAGTTAGAATAATCATTAATTAATAATTGTATCAGATGGTATATCTATGTTATTATATATATTAGTAATTAACGTGAAATATGAATGAGTATTATTTGAAGCAGGGTAAATAACTACTGATAAGAAGTTACAGATAAAAGTTATATTAGTTTTATGTATATGTAAATGAAAATTATATAAGAAAATACTAAAATATATTTGCAGGGAAAGGTAAGGCTTATGGCAAAAACAAAGAAATATTTAATGGCATTAGACCAGGGGACTACAAGTTCGAGATGTATTATTTTCAATAAACAGGGAGAAATTGTATCATCAGCACAAAAGGAATTTACACAGTATTTTCCAGAAAGTGGATGGGTAGAGCAGGATCCTAATGAAATATGGTCATCTGAATTAGGTGTAATGGTTGAAGCTATGGCAAGAAACGGAATCGAAAGCGACGAGATTGCGGCAATAGGAATAACTAACCAGAGGGAGACAACAATATGTTGGGACAGAGCGACAGGCGAACCGGTTTATAATGCAATAGTATGGCAATGCAGAAGAACAGCACCGATGGTTGACAGACTTAAAGAAGATGGATATGAAGAGATAATTAAGTCTAAGACAGGGCTTATCTTAGACCCATATTTTTCAGCAACCAAGATAGCGTGGATATTGGAAAATGTTGAGGGTGCAAGAGATAAGGCAGACAGAGGCGGGCTTATGTTTGGGACAGTTGATACATGGCTTATTTATAAGCTTACCAAAGGAAAAGTGTATGCGACAGACTACACGAATGCAGCGAGAACAATGTTATTTAATATACACTCACTTGAATGGGACAGGGAGTTGTTAGAATTATTCAATATACCTGAGACTATGTTGCCGGAAGTGAAGAATTCATCAGAATTATATGGAATGACAGATGAGACAGTATTTGGTGGTGTTGTGGCAATTGCAGGTGTAGCAGGAGACCAGCAGGCAGCACTATTCGGTCAATGTTGTTTTAATGAAGGCGAAGGCAAGAATACATATGGAACAGGCTGTTTTCTTCTTATGAATACCGGAAGGAAAGCAGTTGTGTCAAGAAATGGATTACTTACTACAATTGCAATAGGACTTAATGGAGATGTTCAGTATGCTTTAGAAGGTAGTGTGTTTGTAGCAGGGGCGGCCATAAAATGGTTAAGAGATGAATTAAAACTTATAGATACAGCCGAAGAAACATATGATTTGGCAATGTCCGTAGAAGATAGTAATGGAGTCTATGTAGTTCCGGCATTTACGGGACTTGGCGCGCCATATTGGGATGCTTATGCAAGAGGTGCAGTGTTCGGATTGTCAAGAGGAAGTAATAAAGCACATTTTGTAAGAGCAACATTAGAATCATTGGCGTACCAGACATTAGATGTATTAAAAGCAATGGAAGAAGATTCGGGAATTAATTTGTCATCACTAAGAGTTGATGGTGGTGCAAGTGCTAATGATTTTCTGTTACAGTTTCAATCAGATATTGTCGGTACAGAGATTATAAGACCGAAAGTTATAGAGACAACAGCATTAGGTGCGGCGTATTTAGCCGGACTGGCAGTGGGATATTATAAAAATATAGAAGAGATTAAAGATAACTGGCAGCTTAGAGATACATTTTCTCCTAAGGCAGATAAGGTAAAGAGAGATAAGTTGGTCGCAGGCTGGCATGATTGTATAAGAAGAATCAGAACAGAGTAAGACAAGTCACTCAGAAAAGAGGTCAGTGCGAAAGAATTGTGCTGATGCGCCAATGCTTTTGCATAGCTATTTGTGCAGCAGGCACCACAAATAGCATCTATTGCGAGACAAATCTGAAATTTGGCTCGCGATTCCTCCGGCACGTTGTGCCTGCGGAATGGAGATTATTATGTGTGAAATCAGAGTAAAAGAATTCAGTTTTTTATCAAGTAACAAGTATACGGAGATACATGGAAAGATGTGGATACCGGACAGGGATGTGGAAGCGGTATTACAGATATCTCATGGAATGGCAGAACATATTGACAGATATGATGAATTTGCAAGGTATTTGGCTGCAAGAGGAATATTAGTTGTTGGTAATAATCATATGGGACATGGCAACTCTATTGTGAATAAAGATGATCTTGGATATTTTGCCATACCGATAAAGGGAATGAATAAAAGAAAAGCAGAAAATTACAGTTCAAGTGCCGATCTTGTAAAAGATTTAGTCCATATAACTAAGACGGTCAAGAAACATTATCCGGGAGTTCCATATATTCTTCTGGGGCATAGTATGGGATCATTTATTGCCAGAAGGTATCTTATGGAATATGGCAATGAATTAGACGGTATAATTATAATGGGAACAGGAAACCAGCCGGAAGCTGTCGTTAATGCGGGACTTGCCATAACGAAAATGCTTATTATGGCTAAAGGTGACAGATTTAGAAGCGAACTTATCTATAAGATGATGTTTGGAGCATATAATAGAAAGATAGACAATCCTGTATCGGGTGATGACTGGATATGTACAAATAAAGAAACACTTAAGAAATATGAAGAAGATGAGCTATGTGGATTTAAATTTACACTAAATGGTTATGAGGCTCTATTGTCTACCATAAAATATATTATTAATAAAGAAAATATTAAAAAAATTCCTAAAGATGTTAAAATGCTTATAAATGCCGGCAAGGAGGATCCGGTCGGTGATTATGGGGAAGCGGTTAAGCAGGTATATGAGACATATACGGCACAGGGGGTTAAGGATATAACACTTACTTTGTATGATGGCTGCAGACATGAGATTCTAAATGAAACGAACAAAGATAAAGTGTATAAAGATATTTATATGTGGATAAATGACCATGTAATTCATAAGATTGTGGAATAGATTTATGGAAATACGAATATAATATAGATGGAGAAAGTAAATAATAAAAAGTTAATGGAGGGAGAAAATAGTGAGAGTGTTGATTCTGGATAGCAGCCCCATATTTCGTATGGGGCTTAAACAGATTATGACTCAAATAGGAAAAAACAATGGAGATTTGGTAGAGGTGTACGAAGGAGACAATATTTCTGATGGTGTAAATATTGCAAAATGCTATAATCCGGATATCATATTGCTTGATGAGAATATTGGTATTTCTGACATAGATAGTAGTATAATGACTAATATGGAAGGTATTATTACTTTGTTTAATAAGGAGAAAATAATTTGTAAATCTACAGAACCAGAGATGAAGTCAGGAAAAACTAAAAGTACTGAGGTTATTTTTTTGTGTGATAAAATGCAATGCGGTGGATTTGAAGATATAAAAATTCCGGAAATATCAGGATTAATTATGAAAAATGCTAATGAAGAAGATGTAATATATGCGTTGAATGTAATTATGCGTGGTGGACGATATTATTCGCCTGAATGTATTAAGATGAAGCCATCCGTATCGGTTCAGGATAATCTTACCAAAAGGGAATCTGAGGTGTTAAGCCTGTTAAAAGAAGGCAAGAGCAATAACGAAATAGGAAAGGAATTATTTATATCGGAAGCAACTGCCAAGAAACATGTTAGTAATATATTAGGTAAACTGGGGATGAAAAACCGTATGGAGGTAGTTATTGCAGTGAATAATGCAAGATTATGGAGGTAAATAATGATTAAGAAAAGAATATTCGCATTGACAGTTATGGTGTGTATAATTGCAATGGGAGTTGTATATGGAAAATGGACTAAACGATTAAATGTCGGATTGGAGACAAAGAGCGGTGTACTTAAATATGAGGTAGGAGATATTTCTGATTGTAAAGTAAGTATAGTAAATAATGATTTAAGATATAATGTCCCTGAAGAACAGATAGAGTTTGCTGAGGAAAGTAAAGAATTAGTAATAAAAGTATCGGCATTAAAATTAAAGGAAATATCAGGTGATTCAGGTAAAATTACAGGAATAAATATTAATTATGCGGCTAAACCATCGGATAAGAATACAATTTATAGCATAGATGTGGATAAAGAACCACAGACGCATATTGCAGAGGTATTTAGAGAAATCAATGCTTTACAGGATAATAATGAGAATATAAATAAATATATGGAGACTGCTTCAAATGGTGAAGCAAAAAATGCGCAGGAGGATGTAGTATCAGGTGAAAAATTGCCAGAGCTGATTAGCAGTAAAATAGAGTGCATTACAGAAACATCTTCCGAATATAAACTGGATAATGAAGAAAAGTATCTTGGAATCAGTCATAATACAAAATTAGAAGATTATGAATATAGAGTTGGAGATATTATTACCATAGAATATAATGATGTGATAGAACAACAGAATAAAGAAACTTTTATAAAGAAAACCAACATATCTGTGACAAATTGTCTATGGAGTCAGAAATTAAAGCTGCAATGCAGAATTCTAATTACAGAGTAAAGGTGAGCTAATAGAAGATGAAATTAATAATGTTAGGGTTATATCTCTTAGTGGCATTAGTGCCACAGGGATATACAAAGGGAATTAATTATGCAGGGATAAGTTCATACAGAATGAACTATGTGATATTGCCCACGATATGTATAATTTTGTTATTAATATTTGCAAAATGGTTCATGGAAGTTGAACCAATGAGCAGAAATAATGACAAAAAACTTGCAATATTGTGGGCATTTTATTTTGCGGCAATTATAATTGTCGCTAAAATGATAGTGGGTATATTTATGGGAACTCTTAGTAAGAACCCATATGACAGAAGTTTTAGAGGCATTGTAAGTAATTTGTATTATGCGTTACCACTTATAATATTTCGTGAAAATATCAGAAGCTACATAATTAATAAATGCACGCATTACAAAATGTGGTTTATAAATCTGTTATTCTGGCTGTCATTTGCGGGGTTAAACTTTATGGAAATAGAGTTACTAAGTGGCGTGGAAAATACGGTTATATACATGGCTAAAAATGTGCTGCCACTTGTTATTGAGGGAATATTTTTAAATATGATGGCTACATATGGTGGTGCAGGTGCATCGATTATATACCTTATTATGCAGGAATTAATGGAATGGTTGTTTCCGGTTGTACCTACATTGAATTGGCTGACAGAATTCGTTATAAGTATAGGCATCGGTGGAATTATTATTCTGATGTTAGGCGATCAGATAAGTGAATTTCAGGAAAAGCATAAGCGTAATTCGAAGAAAACACGTAGGAAACAGGAGAAGATGTTCGGGCAGATATGCGTAATGGTTATATGTGTGGTTATGATATGGTTCTTTGTTGGCGTATTCAGAATATATCCATCTGTCGTTCTGACTGGAAGTATGGAGCCTGACATTAAACCGGGCGATATGATTCTGATAGATAAGATAACAAATGAAAAGGGACTTAATGAGCTAAAAGTCGGAGACATTATTACATTTCACAGGGACGATATTGTAATTACACATCGAATAAAAGAGATTGTAACAGATGAAAATGGCAACATTACATTTAGGACAAAGGGCGATAATAATAGTGTGGAGGATACGAGGTTAGTAGAGCCTAATGAAGTTATGGGAAGATATATAGGGGTTATTCCAAAGATTGGATTACCGGTATTATGGATAAAAAGTGGGGAGGCGGTGCCTGATGGTGTGGAAAATTAAGAAAATATCAGTGGAAAAATGGATAAAATATGTCATAATGTGTGGAATATTTATTGGAATTGTTATTGCAATATTTCTAATTAACAAGGATATGAAGAAAAGTACAAGCAAAACGGTTACAAAAACGGTGTATGAATATACATACAGCCCGGTCATGTCATATAGTGTTAAACTCAAAGAGAATAAATATTATGATGAGGCTGTCAGAAATGAGGGCGAAAAGTACATAAGAAACCTTGTAGATTCCGTAAATGTGACATTTGGTGGGGATTTTCAGGGAAATACTAAGGAAAATATCACAGCCGAATATCAGGTAAAAGCTAAATTAGAGGGTTATCAGGTAGCTTCAGGAAATAAAGAGGTAATCTGGCAAAAGGAAATGCCAATCGGAGATGCACATACGGAGAATGTCAATGACTATAGCCTTAAATATAATTTATCTGAGGAAATAGATTTAGATAAGTATGAGGCAATGGTTACTAATATAAAAGGTGAGTTAGGAATTACATTATCAGTAAATCTTACGTTCTATATAGAAGGCAGGATAACCATACGGCGTAACGAAAATAATATAGAGATTCCAATAGCTTCAAGTCTTGAGATACCACTGAACAGTACATTATTTTCGATAAATAAAGAGACAGGCAATCCTGTAAGTAAACAGGAATATATAGAAGAACAGGTAAATATTAAGAAAAATTATAGTTTCATAATTATTTGTGTGATTTTCATAATAGCTGCAGTTATTAGTGAGATCCTCGTATTTATTATGATAGGAATAAAAGAGGAATTGCCTGAAGAACTGAAGAAAGAAAAGAGACTTCTTAGGAAATATCGCAGCCGGATGATATCACTTAGCAGTATACCAAAACTTGATATAGAGGAAATATACTTATTAGAAGAAGTTGGTGATTTGTTCCGGTTAGCTGATGAAATGGGGAGACCGGTAGTATATCTGCATGGAAAAGATAGGGAGATTGATGGAGGTAAGATATTCATAATCGATGGCAGGAATAAATATGTTTACTATATGTCAAAGTAGCCAAAAGTAGTATAAATAAGTAGACTTTAGTAGGTAGAAAGAAAGAATCAATGTGCATATAATACAACTATGGCTGAGAAAACAGAAACAACAGCCTGAGAAAATAATTATTTAAGGAGATTGAAAATGAAAAAAAGATTTATTGCAGGTGCATTGGCGCTTAGTATGGTATTAGCAGGAACAGGATATGCGTATTGGACAGATTCGCTGAATATGACAACTAAAGCCACAACAGGAAATATGGGAGTTAAATTCCTTGACTTAGGTTTATATGCACAGTATGCAGATGAGGGAAAAGGCTGGTCAATTATTGATGGTGTAGGAGATGATGGTTATATTGATTCAAATTATTTCCTAAGAGGTACATCAAATTATAATATAATCGCAAAAGAGGGTTCGGTAGAGGGATATTATAATGCAGCAGACGGCTATAATGATGTAAGCTTTGGTGCAAAACTTGTTACGCCTACAAAGATGAATGTTACAGTAGGACCATACAAGGCATTAGCTGTTGACGTAAGTGACAACATCGATATTTCAGTTGAAAATATTTATCCTGGCTATGCACAGGCATTCAGAACAGATATTGCAAATGTAGGAAATATTGCAGCTAAATTAAGTAAAATCAATATTACATCTGAGGGTGAAAATGTTGGAAATATCAAGGATATGATTGGTATTGCAATGTACGTCCAAAGAGAATACTGCGAAGAGACCGCAAGTACACTTGATGATGTAGTAGGTCTTGCAGAAAACTTTGATGAGGATGATATCTTTACAATGGGTGGTGTTGATTTCGTAAGATTATCAGCTCTTGAAGAGAAAGGATTCACACCTGAAATCGAAAATGAGAAGTTATTAACAGTCAGCAGTGAAAACAGAATGGACGTATTCTTCGGAGTAGCGATGGATCCTGATGCAGAGGGTGTATATACAACAGGTTCTACAGGTGTTATGAATGACAATGATGACACAATTTCTATGGATAAAGCAGTAGAAATCAGCATTGACTTCTTATGGGATCAGTTTAACGAGGGTGTTGGCAAAGATGCCCCTGCAAATATTTTAGAGAACCAGAACAAATAGGAATAATATATTTCTAAAAATACTGTGTAAAAATACATTTTCAAAAATGTGTGTAAAATATATTTGTTAGGAAAAATATTGTGCAAATATGTCTTAAACAATGAAGTGAATTGTGGATAACAAATGGTAAATATAAACAATATTGTATAAATATAATTAAATTTGTCTAGACTTGATAGTGCTTGTACTTTATATGTAAAGGATTCATTAAACAAGATGAATTACATATACATAGAGTATAAGCACTATTTTTGATTGGAGGTCTGAACAATAAAGAAATTATTATTTAAAACAGTAGGAATACTAATGAGTGGTCTGATAATTCTGTGCTTATGTCAGACAGTTAACGGAAATGAGGAATATGAATATGTTCTAAAATCGCAGGGGTTGAATGGGTATAACGAATTGGGAATTACTCCGGTAATAATGGAATTGTATAATAGAGAGGGTAAGAAATTAGAAGTCTATTGTGCAGATATGAATACCCCGGTGGTAAGTGGTTGTGGGTACAACTGTAAACCAATAGATAAATGTAATAAATTTGACAGGAATATATGTAAGCATCTTGAAAAGATTCTGAAAAATGCGTATCCATATATAAGCATAGAAGAAATGCAGCAAAGAAGCGGCATTAAATACATCAAAAAAAAAGAGGCGATTACAGCGGTTCAGTATGCAATATGGCATTACACTAACAATGCAGATATAGAGTCGGAGTATAGTGTTGTTAATGAGCTGTATAAATGGCTGATTAATTTAGATGTCGATGATAGTTCTAATGATGATGGAGAAAACAATGGTGGTAGGACAAATAGCGTATTTCTGGTGACTAATAATAGTGTAGCCACGCAGGTATTAATCGGAATCGGGGAGTTTGCTGAATCAGAAAGCTATGCTTCTAAAAAAAACAAGAGTAGTGTACCGGAAAAAAACAATACGATAAATGGAGAGGATAATAATATTAAGGCAAATGCACAGTATAGTAAAAGTCCAAAGACAGGTGACAGCTTTGTTAGTATAGTGGTTATTATGGGTGCGGCGCTTAGTATGGTAACAATATTCATTGTGTTGAGGGGTAAGAGAAATTAAGGGTTGGAGAACACAATAATATGTTGACAACTATAACATATTTCTATATAATTTAGTTAGTTTACGAGAGGATAAAGATAGATAGGAAATTGGTGGATTATAGAAACTAGAAAATATTATATAGTACTTTTTAAATTCGCCAGATGATTCTGGCGAATTTTTTTACCTCAAATTTCCTAATCCTTAGTAAATCAGAGTTATAGGAAATAACATTTGATGACTTTGATTAGTTATCAACACGTTTTGAACTATAACCCGTAAAACAATACATAGTAGAGGAGAGATGGAAATATGAACTTATTCAAAAAAAGATTGTTAAAGCGAATACTTGCAATTGTTTTAGTTATAACTACATTTAGTACAACTATTACGATTGAAAAGGCAAAAAAAGCCTATGCAAGTGCACCTAAGGGTTATACAACAATCTACTTCAAAGATGACACAAAAGAAAGCTGGATTGGCAATGATGGAGCCATTATTCAGCTGGTTGATAACACGGATGGACATGATTATTACATTATGAAGCAGGTAGATGATAATACCTGGAGCTGCAGGGTGCCTGCAAAGACTTATAATGTAACCTTTAACAGATTAAGTCCAAAGACAAAAGATGGAAAACAAGTGGCTGATATGTCACAGGTTGGAGAGGGATTACTTAGTCATAAAGATGACAATTACATACAATGGAATTCATGGAGTGCCGGAGGACGAGGCAGTAACAGAGATGATTACAGCAGCTGGCACAGCACATACCATGCTACCGTTCCTGAACATGGATATTGGGACGGAACTATGGTAATCGATAATGATTACTTTCATGAAGGAGATGTAATCTATCTTGATTTCTATGAATTTACTTCAGATAATAATGGAAGTGTAATTTATAACTGGGAGCAGAGTAATGCCCAGTTTTATATAAATTTTAATAAATATTCAAAGTCGGATAACGGCGGAAGAGATATAAATATTAAAAATGCAGACAAGGATGCAGTGTCTCCGATTAAATTAACAGATTCACCCGAAACACAGGTATTTCGCTATGTTGTAACGAAAGAAGATGAGGGTGCAACAGAGCTTAGGTTCTTCAGGGGAAATGATGAAAATTTATGGAATGAATCTGTTTTATTAAGATATAGTGATTACAAGCAGGGTAACAACTGTGCAAAGGTAAAGGGCTGGGATAATAATGGATACGTATGCCCATATGTGCCTAGAAGACATATGCTTAATGTTTATGATTTAGTCATTAAAACAGATGGTAACTTAAAAGTTAACAGAAAAGTAGATATTGATTTAGAACTTGATGCTCCCGAGGGAGAAGAAGATTATCTTAATAAAGAAAACACAGTTATTGAAATCAATAAGATTGACAGTGACGGAAATGTTATCGCAGGTTCAAAAGATATCTTCCTTTTTGATGACAGTAAAACAGAATGGAATCACAGGGAACTTATTTTCAAAGAAGCAGGAAGCTATAAGATAAGTGCAAGTGTTACAGATGGTTATGATACGGTAAATGCAGAAAAAATTATTACAGTAGCAAAAGATAATGCACCTCTTGCCCTGATTAATCTTTCAGCAGATGAGGGAGAGAATACAGATAATGAAGATGTATTTGTAAGAAACAGTAATGGAAAATCAAATATTACTGTATGTGATGAATCAAGTTCAGAAATTGGTGATGAAATTAACTACAGACATTACATATTATTCTATGATTCAGACAATGATAATATATTTGATGATACTGAAATTATAGATGAAAGAGATGGAGATGGAAGCTCATTTAACTATGAGTTAGATAATGTTGGTAAATACAAAATCGTACTTAATGTAAAAGAAACATTTACAGATACAATTCCATCATTAATAGATGATTCAGTATATTTATCAGGAAATACAGAAAAAGTATTTGAAATTACTAACCAGGCACCAAAGTCAAAGGTGACTGTAGAAAAAAGTAAAATTGCAGACATTATTTTTACAGTTGGCAGTGCAGATAAAGATGTATTGAATGCTTATTCAGAAGCAAGTAAGCTTGTCGAAGATAAGTTAAAGGAAAAAGGTATTGAAGCCAATATTACTACGGTAAGCACCTCTGCAATTACAGCGACAGATACATTTGCCTGGAAAGAGTATGACCATCCGGGATTTAATGACTGGGGCTATGTTCTTCCACATCATATCCAATATACAGGAAAAGATATAAAAATGGTTGGATATTATTATGCAGCATTTAAAGATTTTCTATATGTTGAAGATAATAATCCGGATAGAAAAGTATTTGATTTCGATTTACAGAGAGATGGTACTGACTGGCATAGCATGGAAGGCGGCGGATTCTTATTTAACACCGTAGTCTCAGAAGAAGAAAACTATATTCAGGGATATTGTATACTTGTTACAAGTAGTGGACTTAAATTAGTTAAAATAAATAAAACCAATTTAACTAATTTCAGAAATGGTTCATATGAATATGTTCAATATGCAGGAAAATTATTACAGACATTTCCTATATCAAATGTATATGCAAATCATCATTTTAAGATAATTATTGAGGACAATGTAATAACTGTATACGATGGTGATAAGATTATTATTAATCAGTATGTACTTGAAGATGACGGTGTTGCAGCATATGGATATGGTCCGATAATCAGCCATGAAAATCATGGTTGTTATCAGCAGTCATATTTCACATTTAAAAATATCGTAATGCAGACAATATCAGGAGAGAGCCTTTCTGATGTTGTTAATAAGCATCAGTGGACACCAGGAACAAATCATTATGTCATTAATTTAAGTGATGCAGTAATTCCTGAATTATCAGATAACGGAAGAACTGCAAATGTGGCGGCTGCATTATTATCAAAAGATGTTAAGTTTTATGGTATTGGTAATGATGTATCCATAAGTTCTTATAACAGATTAGTAGATATTATTGATAACAATGGCGAGAATACAAATATTTCTGTTAGTGAAGAAAGTGAAAAAACACAGGAAGAACTTGTAACAGAAGCTGTAAATCACATTGTTGCAGACATTGAATCTGATGTATTAAGCAAAGATTATACAATAGGAAACACTATTTCAACAGATGAAAAGGTTGAATATAAAGGTACTTATAGTGATGCTGAAAATGATAACAAGGGAAATGATGAATGGACATATATTTATGATCCTACTATATTCGATAATGATGGTGAACAGGTCACATTTATTCAGTCAGAACCAATGACAATGTTTGAAAATGTTGGTGCATATGCAGTTACTCACAGAGTCAGTGATGATCCGACAAAGGGAAATTCTGCATTGGCAGGATATGTGAAGTGGTCAGACACAGATGAAGTTGAAAAGTTAATTGTTGCGCAGACCAGACCAGTAGCTGAAATTAAGGCTGATATAATGCAGTCTGACAGCGATTCTAAGAAATGTATTACAAATATTTCATATTCTGCATATGATTCAGATCATCTGTCAGATGTTAAAAAAGGAATTATTGAAGAAAAATTCTATTATAAAGAAATAAATGATACCAAATGGACAGAGGGAAGATTTCCTGCACAGACAGATATGGGTAAAACATATCTTGTCAAATACATTGTAAAAGATTATGAGGGAACATATAGCAGACCGGCTGTTATCAGCATTAATACAAATGATTCCAGAGTATATACAAAGCCTGATGACAAGGAGCCGCCAAAGGTAACATTAAGTGTAAGCAAAACAGAAGTAAATATAGGCGAATCAGTTTATATCGAGGGATATGCTGAAGATAATTTTGGTATTTCTACTTTTGAAATAAAATGCAATGATGATGTAATCGGAAGTGGATATAACAGATACGAGCTTAAAGCAAATGAAGCCGGTGTTATTACTATTTCAGCAATAGCTACAGATATTGCAGGAAATGTCACAACCGAAACAAAAACAATTACTGTAATAGATAACAGAGATGTTACTCCACCGGAAATTATTATTACAGAACCTAAAGATGGTATTATATCAGGAATTGCAGAAATAAAGGGTTCAATTACTGATGACAGAAAACTTAAGGGCTATAAAGTTACAAGAACAAAAACAGGTGATGAAAATAGCGAAGAAGTTCTCGTAGCAGAAGGCAGTGAAGCAATTGTAAATGCTGTTATTGGAACAATTAATACAGACGAACTTGAGGAAGGTGTCTACTGTTATAGAATTACAGCAGAAGATGAAGCGGGCTTAACAGCAGAAGTAAGCTTTAATATAACAGTAGAAAAAGAAGAAGCTGATAAGATTCCTCCGGTTACAGCATTTACAAAAATAGCATTAGATGCAGAAAATAAAAATATTGTAATTGAGGGTTCAGTATCGGATGAAACAAAGCTTTCAGAATATACACTTAC
>NZ_JAOQJN010000011.1:0-76559 GCF_025567085.1 Bovifimicola ammoniilytica
CTATAATCCACCAATTTCCTATCTATCTTTATCCTCTCGTAAACTAACTAAATTATATAGAAATATGTTATAGTTGTCAACATATTTTTAATCAATGATAAATGTATTATATCCTGCTCTTCTTAATTTATCCTCCATTCTGACTGCATTATCAAGTACGGCAAATGCACCTGACTGTACCTTATACAGACCATTTTCAAGCACAATAAATGCAGGATATCCCTCATCTTTTAATTCATTTACTAACTCATCGGCATATTCCCTGTTTCTGTATGCCCCTACTTGTACTCTGTAAAGTTTCCTGTTGACTTCTGACTGGTTATTATTATGGTTATTATCATTAGAACTTCCCTCTATTTTGTCACAGCCTCCACCTATTGTCTCTATTATTCCCATAGCAATTGCCATCGCAATCTCATCAAAACTTTCATCAAATAATGCATTGTCCTTATCACTGTCAATAAAACCTGCCTCAACTAATATTGCAGGCATTCTTGTTCTCTTAAGAACTACCAGATTAGGTCTTTCTATAACGCCCCTGTTAATAAATCCCAACCTTGATAATCTAGAATTAATATTTCTTGCCATTTCAGCTTTAATTCCATTATCATTATATACAAGAGTTTCAACGCCACTTGTGGTATTGGGAACAGTATATGCATTTCTATGAATTGATACAAAGAAATCAGCATCAGAATTATTTGCTATAACAGCTTTCTCATATGGTGTATTATATACATCTGTTGTTCGTGTATATTCAACATTAACACAATTCTCCTGCAATATCCTGCCAATTTCCATCACAAGTCGCAAAGTATCATCTTTTTCTTTTCTTCCATTGTAGGTTGCACCGAAATCACTTCCGCCATGTCCGGCATCAAGTATTACAGTATATGCCATATATATCCTCTTTTTTTATATTTTTAATTATTCTATTCATATATTAAGTAAGGGTGTCTGTCTATTATATTAATACGCATAAATCTTAATCATTAAAATATTAATGATGATATCTGCAAAGTTTGCTATAATATATGCGATACGTACAAATTTTGACACTGTATTAATAATATGATAAAATATTTTTCGCTTTAAGCGAACATTTACGAAATTAAATAATGATTTTTTAATGAAAGGATTTAAACTATGCATCCATTATTGCATTTAGGACCTATAGAACTTCCTACATATGGAAGTATTATTTTCATAGGACTTGTAATCGGCGTTCTTGTAGCTGTTTTTACATCAAAAAAATATAATATTGAGAAACTTGATATTGTTTTATCGACTATTTTAGCAAGTGTAGGACTTATTGTCGGAGCAAAAATCTTATATCTTATAACTGTTATTCCTGAAATTATAAGAAATATAAGTTTTGTAAAAGGTCACGTATTAGAAACCATATCATACGCATTTGGCGGCTTCGTATTCTACGGCGGGCTTCTTGGTGCTTTATTTGGATACTGGTTCTATTGTAAATGGTTTAAAATTGATTTAGGTAAAGTTCTAAACATTATTGCCCCTGTTATTCCTTTAGTTCACGCATTTGGACGAATAGGTTGTTTTATGGGTGGCTGCTGTTATGGAATTGAATATCATGGTAAATTTGCTATACAATTTCCAGATAATGAATTTGTATCAGACTTAAGTGCTGTTCCACGTTTTCCAGTACAATTGTTAGAAGCACTTATTAACTTCATTCTTTTTATTGTTCTGATATTGATTGCACGTAAGATTCACAAAAGATATAGTATGTTTGGTCTGTACCTGATATGTTATGCCATCATTCGCTTTTCTTTGGAATTTCTTCGGGGAGATGTAGAACGTGGAATTGTATTAGGTGTTTCTACATCTCAATGGATTAGCCTGTTGCTTCTTCCTATTGGTTTCTATCTCATACTAAAAAAAGATAAAAAGGATATCTAATGATATTTGTTTAAATCGTCTGTATTAAATAAATTTGCATATGTATGAGTGAAGTTTGAATCGTAAAAATATCAATATCAAAACGGCTGTAATCAGATAGAGTATTAATATAATCCTCATTGATTACAACCGTTTTTTTACATTTTGTATTACATTTATTGTAATTTTTTTATTAGCTGGTTTTACTGGCCTGATGTCGAACTGTTGACATTTGAATTTTTGTTATTATCGTTATTATCATTATTAGTATTATTGTTTCTGTTATCTCTGTCTCCGTCTATTTTATCGGCAATATCATCTACTCCATCTACGATGTCATCTCCTATATCATCTACAATTCCACCATTACGGTCGTCTTTATGGTTTGTTTTATTAGTAGTATTTTCTCTGTTAGTTGCTGATGTCATTTCCTGACCATCGTTACCTGTTGTAGTGTCATTATTATTTTTATCATCTGTACCACAAGCTGTTGCGAAAATCATATAAGATGCTACAATAGCTGCAATAAGTAATATTTTACCTTTAAATCTGCGCTCTTTTTTCATTAAAATAAGCCTCCTAAGATTATATACTAAGAGATAAAAACTATATATCTCTTTATTAATATAACCATTTAGGAGACTTATTATAATTATTTATTCTGGAAAATAATGTTAATTTAATTATCCTATAACATCGCTCATATCGTAGAAACCTGCCGGCTGTTTTGCAAGAAATTTGGCTGCTTCAATGGCCCCTTTACCAAATACTCCTTTAGAATATGCTCTATGTGTAATCTGGATAACTTCATCAGGACCTGCAAATATTACATCATGATCACCAACTATTGTTCCACCTCTTACAGAAGAAATTCCTATTTCTTTCTTGCTTCTCTTCTCATGAATATTGCTTCTGTCATATACATATTTATATTCGCAATTTAATTGCTCATTAATAGTATCAGCTAACATAAGTGCTGTTCCACTTGGAGCATCTACTTTCTGATTATGATGTTTCTCGATTATCTCGATATCATAACCTGCATCTGAAAGTAATTTAGTAATATTACTAAGCACCTTCATTACTGTATTAATCCCAAGTGACATATTTCCAGATCTTAATACTGGTATCTCTTTACTCAGATTATGTGCAGCATAAATCTGTTCTTCAGATAATCCTGTTGAGCATAATACCAATGGTAAATTTCTCTTCTTACAGAATTCAAGTAGTTTATCTATAGCTTTAGCTGATGAAAAGTCTATTACAACATCGGCTGCAACATCACATTCATCTATATTTGTAAATACAGGATATGAATTCTCAATTGTGTCACAAATATCAATTCCTGCTACTATTTCTGAACCATTATCTTCTTCAACTAATTTAGATATAACCTGACCCATTTTACCATTACAGCCATGCATTATTATTTTTGTCATTTTAAAACTAACCTCTTTTCTATGTGTTTCTTATATGTTGTTTAGTTTATGATATTTTGAATTATTTTACATCAATTCCATAAGAAGTCATTGCGGCTTTTAATGTTTCTTTATGCACGTCTTCTATCTCTGTCAATGGTTTTCTAAGTGGTCCTACATTGAAGCCCATCATATTAAGTGCAGCTTTAACAGGAATAGGATTAACTTCACAGAATAATGCATCTATAACATTTAATGCCTCTAACTGTAATTTAAGACTCTCTTTAACATCTCCCTCAAGATATTTTGCTACGATATTATGTGTTTTTTCAGGTGCAATGTTAGAAAGAACCGAGATTACACCTTTTCCACCTAATGATAATACAGGTACAATCTGGTCATCATTTCCTGAATAAATATCAAATTCTAATTTATTCTCTCTGATGAGATTTGCAAGTTTAGCAACTTGCGAAATATTTCCACTTGCTTCTTTAATAGCTACTACATTAGATGCTTTTTTAGCAATCTTAATAGCTGTTTCAGGTAAAATATTGCAACCTGTACGACTTGGTACGTTATATAAAATAATAGGTACTTTTACACTATTTGCAACGGATGTGAAATGTTCAACAAGACCATTCTGAGTTGCCTTGTTATAATATGGTGTAACAATTAATAATCCATCTACTCCGTATTTTTCAGCTTCTGTTGAAAGATAAATAGCTGTTTCAGTACAGTTTGAACCTGTTCCAGCAACGACTGGAATTCTTTTTGCAACTTTATCTACTGCATATTTAATACATGCTAAATGTTCTTCATGAGTTAATGTAGAAGATTCACCTGTTGTTCCACAGATAATGATAGCATCTGTCTTGTTTGCTATCTGGTATTCGATTGTTTCTCCAAGTTTGTCAAAATTAACACTTCCGTCTGCGTTCATAGGTGTAACTATTGCAACACCTGCTCCTGTAAATATAGCCATAAAATCACCATGTGTTTCACATTACTATATAATATACATTATATACATAAATGTGAAAATGCCCGATAATTTGAACGACTGTGGGCTTCACTAATCCTTTTTTATTTTCTACCGTTCAAATTTTTTTACAAACGCTTTAAAATTTAAAAAGGAGCTAACCAAAACGGTCAGCTCCATAAATTCATATGATATTCACACGTCTGTAGCTCACCATCTCTATAAGATGACAGTCATATAGCTTTTAACCATATGCCCAAGATATATTCTCTCAGGAAGAATATTCTTTCGGCGTAACACCCTTTCACATGACTTCTTATGTGCCTGACACATCTGCCACATTACTGATATGATACGCAACCTCTACTAAAATATAATAATTTAAAACTATCTACTTGAATAATATCACTATATATATTTATTGTCAATGTAAATATGATAAAATTAGCACAATGCTTCTATGTTTGACACATAGTCAACATAATCTTTTAATTTCTCCGGCATAATCCTGCCAGTCATAATTATAATTGTATCATCTGATCTTGCATCAAGTATCGGATATAACTCTTCACATTCGATGATACCTTCATTAACTAAGGCTAAAACCTCATCTAGTATAAGAACGTCACACTCTCCAGTCACTAAGACTTTCTTAGCATAATTTAATCCGTTTCTCATATTAGTTATTTCTTCTCTTTTCTCGTCTTCCGAAAGATCGTTAAAACATATTTCCATTTTTTCAAAGCGAAAAAGCTTAATTTCAGGCTCTAGACGTTGAAAAAACCTGCTTTCATTGTCATTCTTCTCTTTCATAAATTGAACAACAATGACCTGGTTGCCATCAATAGCACTAAGTATACCTTTTCCTATGGCTGCTGAAGATTTACCTTCGCCATTTCCACAAAAAACCTGTACATATCCTTTTTCTGTCATTCCTATACCTCATCTATATAAGCAATAATCAATTTTGTATACCATAGCATATATTCTGATATTTTGCAACTCCGTATTAAAATGATAAAAATGTTTATTGATCAATATATTCTAATTTGCTGACAGATACTTCATATGCGGTATGCTTCTCTGTATCTGTTTCATTAATCTTTTTTACATAGTCCCTGCTCTGTACTCTTCCCCATATCTGTATTCTCTTACCAACTTCAAAGGATGATGCAAATCTTGCATTTCTTCCCCAGGCAATACATGGGATATAATCTGATTTACCATATGGTCTGTTTACTGCAATAAGTAAATCAGAAATTTCTCTACCAAGAGGTGTCTTTCTGTAAACTGGTGACTTGCATATGAATCCATCAAGGAAAATTTGATTTGTCTTTCCTGATTCTTCATTTTCATCAACAAGCTGCCAATCTCTTACAAAAATTGATAAAACCAACTTATTACGTGTTCCATCATGTTTATTATATGATCTGAACTGACCTGATGCTTCAACCAGATGACCTATATAGTTCTGTGTAACATCAACAAGTCTTTCTGACACCAATAATGGAATTGTGTCCGTCATATCGCTTAGTCTGTTGACTGCGACATCAACGGTATAGAACCCCTCACCAAACACCTGATGACTGTACCTGAATTCAGATGTAATTTCTCCTATTATACTTACTCGGTTGTTTTCAATAACCTTATCTACCATTGTATTTCTCCCTTCTGTAACCATGTTAGGTTTCTTAAATAATTTTATCTTTATCAGTATATGCATGCATATATGATTTTAGAATAATTTTTTTGATAATATGAAAATTTTTTATAAAATCTTATTCAAAAATTTCATACCTCACTTGAAATATATACGTTTTTGTTAAAAATTACAACCCCTAAATTTAATGATATTATATATTTTTCGGTTTTCTATTTGATAAAATGAAGAAATGTGTCGAAGATTATACTAATGATATAACTTAGAAGTTTATAGAATAAGTCGCCTTGCATTTATTTCGCCCCACCCCTGGTGATTTTTAGGCAGTCCAACGTCTATCGCAGTTTCATACATTTTCTTTTTAATCTCCTTATTAGTTAAATCCGGTTTACTTTCAAGCATTAAAGCAACAATTCCGGATACAATAGGAACAGCCATTGAAGTCCCACTCTTAGTTGAATATCCATTTTTATTATTACAGCTTATTATTCCTGTACCAGGACAGACAATTTCCGGCTTTACTACACATATTTTCGTTGGGCCTCTTCCAGAATAATTCTTTCTTCTGTCATTCCCCGATACCATATTATCATCACTTGCTCCAACTGTAATTACACTCTTAGCATTACCAGGTGCGGTAACACTTCCCTTATCTGGTCCGTTATTGCCGGCAGCCACTATTACAACAAAGCCAAGTTTCCAGAGTTCTTCAACTGCACTAACTAATCTTTCTGATTCGTTATCATCTGTTTTCTTAATAGAACCTACAGATATATTTACAATTCTTATATTAAATCTATCTCTGTTATCTATAATGAAATTAAGTCCCTTTTCTGCATTATCTATTTTACCATTCCCATTTTTATCAAGACATTTTAGCATTATTATCTTAGAAGCAGGGGCAATTCCCTTGAAACGTCCTTTTGATTTATAACCATTTCCTGCGATTATTCCTGATACATGTGAGCCATGCCCATTATCATCATAGGCTGTTTTTCGAATATTTATATAATCTTTAAAACATACTAAATTATCATTCAAATCTATATGATTAGAAATTCCGGTATCTAATACGGCTATACCTATATTCTTACCCGTAATCCCCATATTGTGGATATAATCTATATTAAAATGTTTTCTGATTCTGTCCAATAAAAATCACCTCATCAAATATATTAAATACATATATCTGCTTTGTTATAACGACAGACTTAAATTACGTCAATACGTTTAACTTTAATAAACAAATATGTTTTTATATATTAAATGAGGTGATTTAATTAATTGTAACTTGTTTTATTTTTTATATTCCCATGTCCGGATAAATACATAAATGTATTATCTTATAACATATGTGCTCTTAATTCTTCACCACTCTGAGCTGATAAATAAGCAGGTGCAATATCAAATACTGTCTTGCAACCTGTCTGTCCCTCAGCATTTAATCTTGCAGCAGCTCTTGCATATGCAATTAAAACAGAAGCTGTGAATTCGGGATTTGAATCAAGTTTAAGGCTATATTCGATAATGTGTGTATTTTCATCATTCCAGCCTGTTTTGCCACTTCTGATAACGAAACCACCATGAGGTATTCCGCTGTGGTTCTTCTTTAATTCTTCTTCTGTAATAAAATGAACTGTTGTATCATAATCAGCAAAATAGTTTGGCATATTCTTTATTTCTGATTCGATTCTTGCTTTATCTGCACCCTCTTCAGCTACAACGAAACATTCTCTTGTATGTTTCTGTCTTGTAGTAAGTTCAGGATTTAATCCGTTTCTTACAGCTTCAAGTGCGCTTTCTACAGGAATTGTATACTGTTTGCCATCTAATACGCCATCAATTCTTCTGATAGCATCTGAATGTCCCTGACTTACGCCCTTGCCCCAGAATGTATAATCACTTCCGTTTGTAAGAATTGCATTTGCATATAATCTGTTTAATGAAAACATTCCAGGATCCCAGCCTACTGAGATAATACCGATTTTACCACTCTTCTTAGCGACTTCATCTACGCCTGCGAAATGTTCAGGAATTTTTGCATGTGTATCAAAACTATCGATAACATTGAACATTTCAACATATTTTTTTGTCTGTTCAGGTAAATCTGTTGCACTACCACCACAAAGAATCATTACATCAATTTTATCTTTAAAATCTTTTACATCATTAATACTATATACCTTAACGTTTTCTGTCATAATTTTAACAACGTCAGGATTTCTTCTTGTAAATACAGCAACTAACTCCATATCATCATTATGTTTAATTGCACATTCAATTCCTCGTCCTAAATTGCCGTATCCAAGTATACCTATTCTTGTTTTCATTTTTACCTCCATGCCTGATGTATTTTACATTAGTACACCATTATACATATTTTTTTTACATATAAACTATATATTTCATCAACTTAATTGTCAAGTTCTTGTTAGAAGTTGTCCAAAAAGTATTGTCAAAAATAAGTTGTCCATAATGCATTGCCCAAAAGCATTGTTAAAAATAAGTTGTCCATAATGCATTATCCAAAATGTTATAGAACATTGTTTCAAAAGTAGTAAAATATCAACAGCCGGACAACTTCATTATAATTATCCATTCCAGAAGAAACTCCATTTATTTTAAGGTTGCTGTCGATAAATTTATCTGTAGCATCTGAAAGTGTATCTGTCGATACTAAAGATTTTTCTTCAATTTTGTTAAATACATCTTCTTTAACGAAAATAGTATCATCATATGCTCTCTTATCGATTTTATGCATATTCGCTTTCTCTTCTTCTGTTGCATATGTTTCGATATCGTCTAACAGATAATAAAATACACTGAGATACCCACTATATTGTATAAATTCATTATCTGATTCTATGCACGCGACAAATGAAAGATAATTTGCTTCATTTTCTCTTATATAGCCCTTAAGATGGCTTAATTCATGACAAATTGTGCTTGGCATATTGGAAATGTACATTAATTTGTTATAATTTGCTTCCATCGAAAATGGAAAATATATTCCAGCAAGATATTGCTGTGTCATTATATCTGAATAATATATTTCTTTAGGTGATGGATAATAGCCTGAAAGACAGGTAAATCTATCAGAAATATTTCTAAGTGCTGCCTTACATTCATTATAACTGTAATTTTTAATCAAATCGCCATCTGAATCTCTTTTCATTTTAGATGAAAGTTTATTAATGTTATCAACGACCGTATTGTATACATTTATCAGTCTCTCTCCATCTGATATATCTGAAGATAAATCTATGTCTTTATATAAAGTGTTTTCTATCGTTGTTGTATGATACAGAACAAAACAATTAAGTGTTTCTGTTGCATATATAAATATAAGGATATATACCACAATTTTAAAGTATATACGTCTTAGACTTTTAAGCCATTTATACTTCATAAAGCCAGCAATGAATATAATTAGGCCCATTAATACGATAAACACCCCCATTGTAATCATTACTTCGCCAACTGAATACCTGAATATATTTGTTATCCTTGAGAATATTGAAGATATATGCACAAACACATATTTTCTGTAAATATCTGCAAAACCTTTTATATAAACAGACATAAAATTAAGTACCGAAATAAATATTATAATTCCGATACATATAATTGTATTCTTTTTGAATTCGTGATTAATTAATTTTCTTAGCATATTATTATACAAAAAGATAACTCCATAAATATTTTGCAATATATATGGAGTTATCTGTATTTTTAAAAATTATTTTGCTGCATTAGCTTCTTTAATTTTAGCTGTTAACAATGGAACGATTTTGTTTAAATCTCCAACGATACCGTAATCTGCTACATCAAAGATTGGAGCATCTTCGTCTTTGTTAATTGCAATGATAAGGTCTGATTCTTCCATACCTGCAACGTGCTGGATAGCACCTGAGATACCGATTGCAAAGTAAACCTGTGGACGAACAGTTTTACCTGTCTGACCTACCTGACGGTCTACTGGTAACCAGCCATTATCTGTAACTGCTCTTGAACAAGAAACTTCTCCACCGAGAGCTTCTGCAAGTTCTTCAAGAAGTTTGAAGTTTTCAGCAGAACCAACACCACGACCACCAGATACAAGAATCTTAGCATCCATAATATCTACTGTCTCTGTAACTGCTTTGATAACTTCCTGAATCTCAACATATTTGTTGTTTTCAACTAAACCAGCATCAAAGTTAACAACTTCTGCCTTTGCACCTGGCTTAGGATCAGCTTTTTGCATAACACCTGCACGTACTGTAGCCATCTGAGGTCTGTGGTCTGGGCAAGCGATTGTTGCGATTGTATTTCCACCAAAAGCTGGACGAGTCATAAGAAGCTGATTATGTTTCTGTTCTTTACCAGGAATAGCATTGATTGGAAAATCACCAATTTCTAATGATGTACAGTCAGCTGTAAGACCTGTTGCAACTCTTGCAGATACAGTAGGACCTAAATCTCTACCGATTGCTGTTGCACCAACTAACATAATCTCTGGTTTGAATTCATTAATAACAGCTGTAAGAGCCTGTGCGTATGGCTCTGTTCTATATGTTTCAAGTGCTGGATTATCTACAACGATAACTCTGTCAGCGCCATATTCAGCTAACTTATCTGTTAAATTTCCAACATTTGATCCAAGAAGCACTGCTGTAACCTGTGTTTCTAATGGTTTTGCGAGTCTTCCTGCTTCTCCAAGTAATTCTAAAGCAATACTGCTTATTTCATTATCTACCTGCTGAGCGAAGACAAATACGCCTTTATATTCTTCTAAATTAATATTCTGCATTTTTAAATCTCCTCTCTGATTAAATAATGTGTTTTGTTAATAACTTATCCATGATATAAGATACTGATTCTTCTGCAGAGTCAAATGCAACTTTTTCACCAGCACCTTTACGAACTTTATCAGATGCTTTAGCAATCTTTGTTGGTGAACCTTTAAGACCAAGATCTCCATCATTAACATCTTTAAGGTCATTTCTTCCCCATACTGTTATTTCAGCATCAAGTGCATCAAAGATTCCACCTGGTGTCATATAACGAGGATCATTTAATTCAGAAAGTGCTGTAATTAATACAGGCATTTTGGCTTTAAGCATATGATGTCTGTCTTCGTACTGTCTCTTAACGATAACGCTGTCACCATCAATTTCTATACCTTCAGCATAAGAGATTACAGGGATTCCAAGATGTTCAGCAATCTGTGGTCCAACCTGAGCTGTATCACCATCGATAGCCTGACGTCCTGTAATAATAATATCATAGTCAAGATTTCTTAATGCACCTGCAATTGTTGTAGATGTTGCCCAAGTATCAGCACCACCTAAAACTCTATCTGTAACTAAAATTCCTTTGTCAGCGCCCATAGCCATAGCTTCACGAAGTACATCTTCAGCCTTTGGAAGACCCATTGTAACAACTGTAACTTCTGCACCGTACTGATCCTTTAATCTAAGAGCAGCTTCGAGACCTGCCTTATCATCTGGATTCATAATTGTAAGCATTGCTGCTCTATTTAATGTACCATCTGGGTTGAACTGAACTCCACCCTTTGTATCAGGTACCTGTTTTACACAAACGATAACTTTCACTATTAGTACCTCCTAAATTATTTGATGATGTTTGCTGCGATAACCATACGCTGAACTTCTGATGTTCCTTCATAGATTTCTGTAATCTTAGCGTCTCTCATCATTCTTTCAACATCATATTCTCTGATATAACCATATCCACCATGTAACTGAACAGCCTTTGTAGTTACTTCCATTGCAACTTCTGCTGCATATAACTTAGCCTGAGCAGCTTCAAGTGAGTAAACTTTCTGAGTTTCTTTTGCTTTAGCAGCTTTATATACTAATAATTTAGCAGCTTCTACTTTAGTAGCCATATCTGCTAACTGGAACTGTGTATTCTGGAACTGAGCAATTGATCTGCCGAACTGTTTTCTTTCCTGAACATAAGCGATTGTTGTCTCCAAAGCGCCCTCTGCAAGACCAAGAGCCTGTGCAGCGATACCAATACGTCCACCATCAAGTGTATGCATTGCGATACCGAAACCTTTACCTTTCTGTCCAAGTAAGTTTGCAGCTGGAATACGGCAATCTTCAAATATTAATTCGTATGTTGCTGAACCACGGATACCCATCTTCTTTTCTTTTGTACCAAATGTGAATCCTGGTGTTCCTTTTTCTACGATAAATGCAGAGATTTCTTTCTGCATACGGCCACGTTTTTCAACTTTTCCTGTAACAGCGATTACAATGTAAACATCAGCATATTTACCATTTGTAATGAAACATTTAGAACCATTTAATACCCATTCATTTGTTGCTTCATCAAATACGGCTTTTGTCTGCTGACCCTGAGCATCTGTACCGGCACCTGGTTCTGTAAGACCGAAAGCACCAAGCTTCTCACCCTTTGCAAGAGGTACTACATATTTCTGTTTCTGCTCTTCTGTACCATATGTTAAAATTGGGTCAATGCAAAGTGATGTATGAGCAGATACGATAACACCTGTTGTACCACATACTTTTGATAATTCTTCTACGCACATAACGTATGTTGAAACGTCACATCCCTGTCCGCCATATTCCTTTGGAACTGGAATACCAAGGAAACCATATTTAGCCATTTTAGCAACTGTCTCTGCTGGAAACTGTTCGTTTTCATCTGTCTCCTGAGCGAGTGGCTTAACTTCGTTTTCAGCAAATTCTTTGAAAAGATTTTTAGCCATTTCATGTTTCTTGCTTAAAGTAAAATCCATTTGTTTTCTTCCTCCTTAATGAGCATTACTGAGCGTCAACTGGTGTTTTTGTACGATCAGCATTGTATACATAAAATCCCTTACCAGATTTAACACCAAGGTTACCGCCACGTACCATTTTACGAATTAATGGGCATGCACGATATTTGCTGTCACCTGTTTCATTGTAAAGTACATCCATAATTGCAAGGCAGATATCTAAACCTACGAAATCACCTAATTCAAGTGGTCCCATTGGATGGTTAGCACCAAGTTTCATAGCAGCATCAATACCAGCGATATCTGAAACACCTTCCATTTTGATAAATGCAGCTTCATTAATCATAGGAATTAAGATACGGTTTACTACGAAACCTGCAGCTTCATTAACCTGTACAGGTGTTTTACCGATTTCTTTAGCAATCTCGATAATTTTAGTAACTGTCTCTGCTGGTGTGTTAACACCTGCGATAACTTCTACTAATTTCATTCTATCAGCAGGATTGAAGAAATGCATACCTATCATTGGACGAGTAAGACCATTTCCAATTTCTGTAATAGAAAGTGAAGATGTATTAGAAGCAAAAACACATTCAGGCTTACAGATTTTATCTAATTCGCCAAATGTTGTCTTCTTAACTTCCATATTTTCAAAAGCAGCTTCAACAACTAAATCACAATCTGCACAAAGATCTTCTTTAAGACCTGGTGTGATTCTTGATAAAACTGCATCAACCTGTTCCTGACTCATTTTTCCTTTTTCAACAAGTCTTGCATATCCTTTAGCAATCTTGTCTTTTCCGCCTTCAGCCCATTCCTGTTTGATGTCACAAAGTGCTACTGTGTAACCTTCAACAAGAGCGAAAGCTTTTGCGATTCCCTGGCCCATTGTACCAGCACCGATAACGCCAACTTTCATTTTTTTGCCTCCATTAGTTTAATATTATTGATAATTGATATCCATCATCTCTGATGGTAATTATAAATTTATAATAATGTCATTTGACACTATAATTAAATTTAGTACATTAATTATATTATTTATTCTGGAAAGGTACAACCTTTAATTTCTTTTCTTTATCTTTCTCAAGGAAGTTTCCCATTCCTGCTTTCTGGTCTTCTGTTTCGAAACAGTCACCGAATAATTTCTCTTCAATTACGATTGCTTCATCCATATTAACCTGTAAGCCATCATTAATTGCTTTCTTACAGTTACGAACTGCAATTGGTGCATTCTTAGCAATTGTCTCAGCAAGTTTCTTAGCTGCAGGAAGTAACTCTTCTAATGGATATACTGCATTAACAAGACCGATTCTTAATGCATCATCAGCTTTAATATTTCTTGCTGTATAGATCATCTGTTTAGCCATTCCAACACCAACGATTCTTGCAAGTCTCTGTGTTCCACCAAAACCTGGTGTAATTCCAAGACCTACTTCAGGCTGACCAAATACTGCATTCTCAGAACATATTCTGATATCACAGCTCATTGAAATCTCACATCCTCCACCAAGTGCAAAACCATTAACGGCTGCAATAACAGGGATAGAGAATGTTTCAAGTTTTCTGAATACATCATTACCTTTTTTACCGAAAGCTTCACCTTCAGCTTTTGTAAGTGTACTCATCTCTCCGATATCTGCACCTGCAACAAATGATTTCTCACCTGCGCCTGTAAGAATTAATGCTCTTATTGCATTTATATCAACATTGTCAAGTGTCTCATCTAACTCTGTTAATACTTGGCTGTTAAGTGCATTTAAAGCCTTTGGACGATTGATTGTAATAATGCCAACCATTCCTTCTACTTCATAATTAATGAATTCCATAATAAATTTCCTTTCTAAAACAGGCTGTACAGGAATCCGTACAGCCTGCAGTAATTGTTATTGTATCTTAAAAGTATTCAAGTGAATTCGTATGAATTAGTCTCTTTCAACGATTGTTGAGCAACCCATTCCACCACCGATACAAAGTGTTGCAAGACCTTTCTTAGCATCTTTAGCTTCCATCTCATGAAGAAGTGTAACAAGGATACGGCATCCTGAAGCTCCAACTGGATGACCAAGTGCGATTGCACCACCATTTGGATTTAACTGTTTGTCAACATCGATTCCTAAGTCTCTTCCTACTGCGATTGACTGTGCTGCAAATGCTTCGTTTGCTTCGATGATATCAAAGTCTTCAATCTTCATACCTGTCTTAGCTAATACTTTCTTTGTAGAATATACAGGACCGATACCCATAACTTCAGGTCTGCAGCCTGCAAGAGCGCCTGTTACCCATGTAGCCATAGGTTTAACACCTAATTCTTTAGCTTTTTCTTCACTCATAACAACGATTGCTGCAGCACCATCATTGATACCTGATGCATTACCTGCTGTAACAAATCCGTTAGGATTGATTGGACGAAGTTTAGCAAGACCTTCGATTGTAGAACCTGCACGAGGACCTTCATCTACTTTGAATTCAACTATTTCTTTTTTCTTCTTAACTGATACAGGTACGATTTCGTTATCAAATGCACCGTTCTTCTGAGCTGCTTCAGCTTTCTGCTGACTCTTTAATGCGAACTCATCTAATTCTTCTCTTGTAATTCCCCATTCTTCACAGATGTTATCTGCTGTCTTAATCATATGATAATCATTGAATGCATCCCAAAGAGCATCATTAACCATTGTATCTTTCATTACTGCATTACCCATTCTGTAACCGAAACGAGCCTTGTCTAATGCATATGGTGCCATAGACATATTTTCCATACCACCTGCAACTACGATATCAGCTTCTCCAGCCATAATCATATGAGCTGCCTGGTTAACACAGTTAAGACCCGAACCACATACAACGTTCATTGTAACTGCTGGTACTTCAATTGGTAAACCTGCTTTGATTGATGCCTGACGAGCAACGTTCTGACCCTGTCCTGCCTGGATTACACATCCCATGTAAACCTGATCTACCGCTTCTGGAGCAACTCCGGCTCTGTTTAATGCTTCTTTAATAACGATTGCACCTAACTCAGCTGCTGGTGTTGTGCTTAATGAGCCACCCATTGTACCAATTGCTGTACGACATGCGCCTGCTAAAACTACTTTTCTTGACATAAATGTAATACCTCCGATTTAATTTTAATAAGATTGTTAAATTTTTGTCAGGTTCAGACATAAAGACTATGTACCAAACTATCTTTGTTAATTTTATCACAATATATAAAATAATACAATCATAAATTATATTTTTATTTTATTTTTACAAATTAAAAAAATATAAGGAAACTGACCAAGCTATGCTACATAGAATTTAGTGTAAACAAAATTTGGAGGATTTAAAAATGAGTGATTTAGCTGCAACAAACTGTGGTGGAGGCTGTGGATGCGGAGACAACAATAACAACAGCTGTATCTGGTTAATCCTTATCCTATTATGCTGCTGTGGTAATAATGGAAACTGGGGTAACAACGGCTGCGGATGTGAGAACAATAGCTGTATCTGGATTATCATCTTACTTCTCTGCTGTGGTGGCAATGGAAATGGCGGCTGCTTCTTAGGCTGCTAATTTAAGTGATATTTCAAATATCATTATAATCATTTAATGTGATGGCTGACAATATAGCGTATTATTTGTGAAATGGAGTTAATTATGAAGAAAACAGACACAACTATAATAGAAACAGACACATCAATTTTCGAATATGATATGGACTGTATAAAATGTATGATGTCTACTAATACGTTTATATTGTTAGTCTGCATTAAATATGCATCAATTTAATTTTATTATCATATTTTTCATAAACTTTTCATAGTATTTAAAAAAATGAAAAACGCATAATGCAGAAATGAGTATCTGATGAGTTCAAACGATTTATTTTCAAACAAGCCACTTAATATTTTAAAGGCATCTCTGCCATATGTTCCATCTACTATGCAAAAAGTTATTTCCTATTATATAAAAATCGAGGAATTTAATATAATGAGAAATAGTTTTAATACCTCTCACGATAACTTGCTAAGTGCCTGCGATAATGGTTCTGATAATAATCATAAGAATAAACCTATTGAATTAATCAATGCCGTAAAGCCTTATCTTAATACCGAAGAAAAGAATTTAATCGATATGTTTATGAATATGGTAAATGCATTTAATATGTATAACACATATAAATCTTTAAATCTTCCTGCCCTACGTCCCGAGTCTTTTAATTTTAATAATCCGGATGGTCCAGTTTATAATTCGGGTAATAAATCTGACGCTTCTAACATAGAAAATGGCAGTTTTATTAATGGTACAGATTATGATAATGACAATCCTAATAACAAACAGAGTAATTCATCACCTGACAATATTCCTGCTAATATTGATATTGATGCTTTGAAGAATATGCTTTCACCAAGCCAGCGTGCAATGTTTGACACTTATTCTTCCTTGCTTAATAAAAACAAATAAAATCTTAATATGGAGAGTAATTTTATGGATAACTATAATAACATATCAGGAATTTCACCTGAAAAACTCAATCTTTTATCAGAAATTATAAGGCAGTCAGAAAATGTATCTTCCGAAAATCTCATACCATTTTTTCTGAATGCTGCCGCAACTGCCAATGCTAAAGGAATTAATTTCTCAGATGCCGAAACTGATGTTATAATAAATGCCTTAAAAACAAATATGACTAAAGAGCAGATATCTAAATTAGATACCGTTAGAAAATTAGCAAAAATTATATCATCGAATCGTGCAGGCTGATTTCCTGCACAATTTGATTCTTACGTACTATGAAAATTCGTTGAAATTGTTCTGGTAAGCAAAAACGCTCCGCAAGGATTGCACTGCGTCGGAGCAGAAAATGTTTCTATCGTAATCCGCCGCAGGCGAAGAATGTCGCAGGCGACATTCTTTATTCTAAATTAATTGTTCAAAATCAATTAATACTGAAACAGTCAGTGAAAATACTCAGACATCATACATACACCACTTGCCCCGGCATTTATCACTTCTTTCATATTATCTTTATTAATCCCGCCAACTCCGTACACTGGTATATCTGTCGATTTACAAATATTTTCAATAAAATCAAGTCCTCGCGGTACTTTACCTTTCTTACATTCAGTATTAAATATATGTCCTGCAATATAATAATCAGGTTTAAATCTGCATGTTTTCTCTATATCATTTATGGAGTGAATGGATATTCCAAATATTTCTATCTCTTTTTGTATATAATTAATAATATTATTAATCTCTGTATTGCTAACCCCGGTATAAATATTATTAATATTTTTATCAGCAATATCGTTTCTGATACTATTAAAACTGCTATTTCGATTACCAAAATCAGATGTTTCCAGCTTATCTAATGTATAAACCGGCATATGTACATTTCTGCATCCTGTATTATTAATTATTTCAAATAATTCAAAGGTATTTTGTACATTTCCAAGGTTCATAATTATTTTCGTCTGCGTATCAGGAAATATATTATGTATATGAAGTTGAATATCATTTACAAATTTTATATATTCTTGTATCGATAAATCTTTTTCTCTTATAATAATGTATCTCACATTATCTTCTAATGCGGTATCGATAGCTTCATCAAATGAACGATTCCTACAAAGTTTTCTGTTTGTGATAGCAATTATATTATTCATAGTATCAGACATAAATATATTCACTCATTACAGGTGTAAGTCCCTGTTTTTTTATTGCATTATATACCTCACTTACTGAACGTGAGTCAGAGATTTCAAACTGTTCATCACCTTTTTTCTCTTCTCCATGTCCGCCTACGCCTACTCCCACCCCTGCTGAAATCTTTGTTGCGGCAATATTTATTATATTATTTCTGAATCTTTCACACTCTCTTGTTGATATTGTTATGCTTGCAAATGGCATAAACAATCTGTAGGCACAGATTATCTGTAAAAGCTGTGGCTCATGGACATCTTTAGGATTAATCTTATCATTATTAATTATAGGCCTGAGTCTCGGACACGAAAATGCTATCTCTGCATGAGGGTACTTCTTTTGGATAAGATATGCATGTATTCCTGTTGCAAATGCATCTTTTCTAAAATCATCAAGTCCTAATAACGCTGCAAAACCAACTCCTCTCATTCCACCCATTAATGCTCTTTCCTGTGCATTAACTCTATAAGGAAAAATTCGTTTATGTCCTGCAAGATGTAATGTCTCATACTTATCAGAATTATATGTCTCCTGAAATACAGTGACATAATCAGCACCACATTTATGTAAATAAGCATATTCATCAGAATTCATCGGATATACTTCTAAGCCAACTAATTTAAAATATTTTCTTGCTATTTTACAGGCTTCTCCGATATATTTCACATTAGACATTTTCTTACTCTCACCGGTAAGTAAAAGTATTTCTTCTAATCCTGTATCTGCAATTGCTTTCATTTCCTTTTCTATTTCTTCGTAAGTAAGTTTCGCCCTATGTATCTTATTATGACAGTTAAAACCACAATAGATACAATAGTTTTCACAATAATTTGCTATGTATAATGGCGTAAACATATATATGGAATTTCCGAAATGTTTTCTCGTTTCTATCTGGGCTTTTCTAGCCATCTCTTCTATATATCCAGATGCAGCAGGTGATAATAATGCCGCAAAATCTTCTGCACTAAGAACCTCTTTACTGAGTGCTTCTAAAACATCGTCCTTAGTATATTCATCCGGATTGTATGCATTCATTTTGTTAATTACTTCATCAGCAATGCCAGAATCTATCACTTCCATATCAGGAAGATAATCCATATGATTAATTCGGTTTTCTTTTCTATTTTCTGCTATTTCCATATTTCCTCATTTCTGAGCGATTTCTCTTCTGCCATAAGTGCTATTTATTTTCGCTCCGAAACAAATAGCTATGTACAAAATACTCGTATCGAAGATTATTTTTCTAAAAATCCTGTAAGTGGTGATGATGCCTCCGAACCACTGTTTAACACACGACCAGTCTTGGCTAAATATGCACTTCTTCCGGCTTCAATGGCTTTTCTGAATGCTTCAGCCATTAAAGGAATGTTTTTAGCTGTAGCAATTGCCGTATTAGACATTATCGCAGCAGCTCCCATCTCCATAGCTTCGCATGCCTGCGATGGCTTGCCTATTCCAGCATCTACTATTATTGGTAAATCAATTTCGTCAATTAGTATCTGTATAAAATCTTTTGTACAAAGTCCTCTGTTTGTTCCAATAGGTGCTGCAAGTGGCATAATTGAAGCAGCACCCGAATCTCTTAATGCTCTTGCAACATTTAAGTCCGGATACATATAAGGCATAACTACAAAACCATCTTTCACAAGTATTTCGGTTGCCTTGATTGTCTCATAATTATCAGGCAATAAATACTTTGTATCTTTCATTATTTCTATCTTGATAAAATCACCACAACCTAATTCTCTTGCAAGTCTTGCTATTCTTACGGCTTCATCAGCATTTCTTGCTCCTGATGTATTAGGAAGAAGTGTTACATTTTCTGGTATATAATCAAGTATATTTTCCATACTTGTACTATTAGCTCTTCTAAGTGCTAATGTAATTATCTCAGCTTTCGCATTCTCAACTGCTGACTTAATAAGTTCTAGCGAATACTTTCCTGAACCTAAGATGAATCGTGAATTAAACGAATGACCTCCGATTACTAATTTATCATTTTCTTTTTCTGATATTGTCATTTTTCCACATAATCTGATTAGTTTTATCTATCAGATTCCTTTCTTAATTCATTTTTATATAAACTTTTATTTACACTTTTTTAAAATTATAAATCAACCTTGCCATCTGACAGAATCAGATTAGCTACGACATTTGCCTGATGCATAGCACAGGCACTCACCCGTGGAGACATAAGTGTTCCTTCAATTTCAATACCATTTTCTAAGTCACCACAGATATATAACCTATCTCCAAACTGTCTGGTTCTGATAAGATTAACGCTTTTTATACCTGCCATACCATTTCCGGAGATTATGATTTTATCTTCCGACTTTGATAATATTTCATCAATTATTTCAGATTTAGTCTCGCCTTTATCAAAGGCTTCACAGATTATCTTATAATCTCCTAGAATTTCTAGCACATTTTTTCTTGTAATCCTGGTATTTATAGTATTAACCTTAAGATATGGATTGATTTCTGATATTTCTTCTTTAATACATTCTGTCTTATATCTTCCGATGTGTTCTAATCTGTAATTCTGTCTGAATATATTTGTGATATCCACAACATCGAAATCTACCAGAAGCATTTCACCAATCCCCATTCTTGCACACGCTATAGCAATATTAGAACCTAATCCACCCAATCCCATAATTGCAACTTTTGAATTAGTTAACTTAGCCTGTCCCTCTTTAGTGTGCCTAATCTCAAGTGCTTTTTTTATCTCTTCTCTTGTAATTATATCAGCCACCTCCTACAAACGTCACTACTTCTATTACATCATCAGCACCTGGAACATATTTACCATACATATTCTTCGGTATTATGTTCCCATTACATTCAACTGCTACATATTTTATTTTATAGCCATTATCTGTTAATAATTCTTCAATATTCTTATATGTGGCAGCAGTTATTTTTCCATTTATTTTCATAATAATCCTCATTTCTGCTCCGCCGCAGTGTGATCTTCGCGGAGCTTTTTTGCTTACCAGGACAATTTCAACGAAATTTCCTGGTAAGCAAAAAAGCCACACAAAAAGATACACCCAAGGTGGTGTACCCCTTCGTGTGACTTTTGTCTGCACTCTGTGTGTTAAGATAGCATAATATTTTATATAAGTCAATATATAATAAGTCATATTTTTATTTTTATATTTATATCTCTCTAGTAATTCTATCTAAGAATTCTTTCTCTTTACTGTCTAAAAATGGAGAAATTATTTTATTGACATTTTTGTGATAGTCATTTAAGAGCATTTTCTCATGCTCATCTAACATATCAATATTAATTGCGTTTATGTCAAATGGTACTATTGTCAGGGTTTCAAATTCCATAAAACGTCCAAAATCATTTTTTTCTCTTTCTTTACATACAATCATATTCTCAAGTCGTATTCCGTATTTACCTGTTATATATACACCTGGCTCGTTAGATGTAATCATACCTGGTTCAATGACGGCACTCAGATTCTTACCTTTTCCAAGTCTCCATCTGATATTATTAGGTCCCTCATGTACATTCATAAGATATCCCACACCATGTCCTGTTCCATGATTGTAGTCAAGTCCTTTACGCCATAATGCACTTCTGGCAAGAATATCTAAGTTTGCACCCGTAAGCCCATATAGGAATTTCGCATCTCCAAGAGCTAAATTACCTTTAAGGACGAGTGTATAATTATCTTTTTCTTCTTTCGTAAGTTCTCCACAGGCTAGGGTTCTCGTAATATCAGTTGTTCCTTCAAGATAATGAGCACCTGTATCTATAAGAACAAATGATTTATCCTGCAATTCTATGTTTGATGCCTCATCAGGCGAATAATGTACGATTGCACCATGACTTCCATAAGCCAGAATAGCCTCAAAACTCTCTTCAATGAAGCCTTCCATCTTTGAACGTTCCTCTAGTAATTTGTTCGCTATATCTAACTCAGTAATGCCTTTACTGATATTTTGATTAAACCAATATAAGAATTTGACATATGCAATTCCGTCCTTAATATGTGCTTTGGCTTCATTTAGGACTTCTGTCTCATTTTTCATTGCCTTCATCTTAGTTGTCGGATTAACCATATTAAGAATCTTGCCTTTAAATAATTTCTTATATAACAGATAATTTATCTTATCAATGTCTGCAAGTATAGGTCTGCCTTTAGATATCAATATCATCTTAGGTAAATCATTATATATTTCATTATAATCCTTAATTTCAACATTTATCCCTTTAAGATATTCACTTATTTTAGAGACAGAACACTGATTGCAATAAAGTGTTATCTTACTGTCAGTTACTGTAAGATAGCTTAATAATAATGGACTATATTCTATATCATTTGCACGAATATTTAAAAGCCATGCTATATCATCCAAAGTTGTTATAATATGTCCATATACATTTAATTCTGACATTCTGTCTCGCAATCTTTCTATCTTAGATACAGCACTTTCACCACTGTATTCTTCATCAAGTATAAATGCATCAGAACCCGGAAGTTCAGGTCTGTCCTGCCATATCTCGGCTGATAGATCTACATCTGATACAATACGTACTACTTTACCACAATTCTCAATCTTTCTTCTAAGATTAATGACAGATGAAGCAACCATACATCTTCCGTCAAAGCCAAGAATCATATCATCTTCTAATCTGCTGAGCATAAACTCGTCAATTGTAGGAACACCCTCCATTTCCGCTCTGTATAAAACAATCTCACTGTCTTTTAATTCATCTTCTGCCTGCAGAAAATATCTGCCGTCAGTCCAAAGTCCTGCTTCATTCATTGTTACAATTAATGTTCCGGCTGAACCTGTAAAACCTGAAATGTATTCCCTTACTTTAAAATAATCACCTACAAATTCTGAACTGTGATAATCATCAGTAGGAATGTAATATATATCGATGTCGTGTTTTCTCATAACATCTCTTAATTCTTTGATTCTATCCATTTATTTCGCCACCATCTTGTTTATTCCATCATTTCAGAAGTATTTTCTTCTAAATGTTTATAATTACTTCCATAGAAAGTCTCTGGTTCTGTTCCGTTAACAACTTCAGCATATGCAGATACTTCGTGTTCATCGACAAATAGTTCTTCACTTCTTGCATCAACAGTTTGTCCAATTTTCAAACGGTATACAGAAACTGAACCATCATTAACCTTGAATGTTCCGAAGCCATCTTCATCAATTACTACATTTTCAGCTATATTTCTAAGTGCATCTACAAATGTAAGTCCTGCAAAATGTTTTCCGACATACATCTTCTTACTACCACCCTTTTCAACTGTCATTAAAACTGCCAGACCTGAATTCTTATATTCATCGACACCTTCTAAAGTCCAGCCTACAATCTTATCATCATCAAAATAATCGTGTAATCTTCCGTAGGCATTATAGGTTCTTAATTTAAGCAAGGTTTTCAAATCTTTAACAGGCTTTATCTTATCATGTGGTATTCCGTAGAAATCACCATAGAATACACATGGATATCCCTCATTTCGAAGTAAAATAAGTGAATACGCATGTGGTTTAAACCATTCAAGTACGAAAGACTCCAAAGCCTGACCATACTGTGTATCATGATTATCTACAAAAGTGACTGATAAGTCAGGTCTTGAACTTAATAATGTGTTCTTAAGGATATATCTCATATCAAAATAACCATTACTTCTTGATGCATGATACATATTAAAATGCAATGGAACATCAAATAATGAAAGTGTTGATTCAGTTTTCTCAATATATCTTTCCAGAATAGGTAATTCCGCATTCCAATATTCACCAACCGCAAATATCGGTTTATTAAATTCTTTTCTAAGGCTTGTCAGCCAATTCTTATAGAAATTGAAGTCAATATGCTTAACAGCATCTAATCTGAAGCCATCAACACCAGTGAATTCAAAATACCATTTTCCCCATCTGTCTAATTCTTCTACCACTTCCTCGTCACTCATATCTAAGTCAACGCCCATAAGATAATCATAGTTACCAAATTCACCATCAACATCACTATCCCATTCTTTACCAATGAATCTATAGATGCCATTTTCCTGACTTTTAGCATCATAGTCTGTTCCATGAAAATTCGTCCAGTCCCATTTGAAATTAGAATATTTACCATTTCGTCCCGGAAACGTGAATTTAGTCCATACAGTAATCTTTTTTTTACCCTGAATCTCTACATTTCTATCATTTTCATCATAACCATATGCAAAGATACGCTCTTTTTCATCTGCACCCATTCGATGACCTAATACAACATCAGCTAACACTTCTATATTATTCTGTTGCAAAGTTCTAACAGCCTCAAGATACTCATCTTTAGTTCCGTATTTAGTAGGTATAGTGCTTTTCTGGTTAAATTCACCTAAATCATACAAGTCATAAACTGCATATCCTACATCATTTATGCCACTTGCACCTTTATATGCCGGTGGTAACCATACCGATGTAATCCCGGCTGCTTTTAATACAGGAGCTTCTTTTGCTACTCTCTTCCAATGTGATGCGTCAGGTTTTAAGTACCATTCAAAATCCTGCATCATCGTTTTATTTCTATCCATAACGAAAACCTTTCTTTAAATCATTATAATTTAATTCATATATAATCTGTTATTTAATAATTTTTTAATAAGCTACTAATGCATTATCGATTTCTTTATCAAATGACATAATGTATTAATCCATAGGTCTTACTGAAACTTCGCCTGTAGACAGTTTTTCTATTCTTCCGTCACTGTGTTCGACTACAAGTGCCGCAGTATTATCATCAATATCTTTAACTAAAAGTTGTTCTTTTGGTTCTTTGTCTTTTATGTATACATATTTACCTATAAGCATTGATTTCTCTTTGTATTTATCCATAAATTTGTGTTTTTCTAAATGCTTGTAATATTTATATATATTTGACAATACTTCGGAAGTTATCCTTGAACGGAGATTTTCTATTTCATACTCTGCACCATCCATAAAACCTGCCGCTATATTTCTTATATCCTCCGGGAATTCATCTTTAGGTGTTTTTAAATTAATTCCAATTCCTAAAACTGCATAGTCAAGTTTACCATTCTCTAAGTTCAGTGATGCTTCTGTAAGAATACCGCATACCTTTTTACCATTGCAATACACATCATTAACCCATTTGATTTCTGTTTTGACATTAGTCAATTTCTCGATTGCTTCTGAAACAGCTACTGCGGCCATTGTTGTAATAAATAATGCTTCTGTTGATATAACCTCAGGTTTTAATAAAATACTCATATATATTCCACTATTCGATGGCGAATAGAAATTCCTGTTAAGTCTGCCTCTTCCATTAGTCTGTTCTTCTGCGACTAATATTTTCCATTCTTTTGCACCTTCTGAAGCCATCTTCTTGAGAACTGCATTAGTTGATGTTATTGTCTTATAGACTTCTATATCAGCTTTATCACGTAATTCCTTATTCAGATTTTTATTTATCTCTTCTCTTATAATAACATCGCTATTTTCTAACATACAATATCCCTTGTTATTTATTCCAACTATATTATAACCCTCTTTTGTAAGTGTCTTTACAGCTTTCCATACAGCACTTCTGCTAACATCTAATTCTTTAGCTATTTCTTCTCCTGAGAAATGTTGTCCTTTATTATTTTCTAAAATTTTTAAAACGTTATCTTTTACACTCATTTTTACACCAATCCTTATGTATTAAAATAATCGATTTTACTATTTCTGTATTTTACACCAAATCAACAAGTTTTTAAAGCCTTTTAAACTTAATTTGTTATTTAGGCTATCAAATCTTATAAATACTTCTTTAGTCGATTTTTTTCGTGTTTATACGACACTTTATATATTATGAAAATTATCTGTGGCTTAGTATATTTTATATTGCATTTTATAATACTATCTGTTAAAGTATCAAAAGAAGATGTTTTCTTCTTAATAATATTGAAGTGAGGTTTGTAAATGAACGATTTAGAAAATCAGGAATTAGAAAATGATGAGGAAGCTACTGTTACTCTTGAACTTGATGATGGTACAAGTGTTGAATGTGCTGTTCTTACTATTTTCCCTGTAGGAGAAAATGATTATATCGCACTTCTTCCACTTGAAGGCGAAGCTGCTGAAGAGGGTGAAGTATATTTATATAAATATATGGAATCAGAAGAAGGCGAACCATCTTTAGACAATATCTTAGATGATGATGAATATGAAGCAGTTGCGGATGCTTTTGACGAACTATTAGATTCTCAGGAATATGATGAATTAATTCCTGAAGATGAACTCGATGACTAATTCCAGTCCTAAAAATTTTGTACCGTAATTTCAAACTAAAGAAGAGTGTCAAAGGTTCAATTCTTATTAAAAGAACCGAACTTTGGCACTCTTCTTTTTTATTCTCTTGTGTTTGTTATTATATATTTCTATACCTTAAACTGCAGTATATTATTATCTTCTGATTCAACCTTGCCTTTTGTTGACATATATGCACTTATTGTAAAGTCAATTGTATAATAGATAAATGCTACAAGTACAATCGCTTTGCCTATCTTAAACGGGATTTTCATTATTCCCATAAATACGACATTCTTAATAAATGCTGCATCTGCAACGGAATATAAGCCCCACGCAACACAACTCTCTAAGCAGAGTATTCCTTTGTAATTAAATGGTTTATTACTATAATCCCACCATAAACAACCAAATACCTTAATCATAATCTTAGCTGTCATAAATTCAACACAGGTTGCAAGACAGGAACCTAAGATAAATATTGTCACATAATGACCTGAGAAGCTTTTTAAAGCTGTATGTACAAAGATTCCACCAAAGCCATATATCGGACATATCGGTCCATGAATAAAGCCTCTGTTAATAAATTTCTTATTGCAATAAGAAATATAGATAGTTTCAACAACCCAACCCATAACACTGTACACTAAAAACCATAACGCGAAATTATAAAAATTTTCTCCAATTCCCGGTACTCTAACGTTCCACATATCTAAATCTCCATATTCTTAATGTATTTTTATTGCATTTTCAAAATCAGGCAATTTCTTCTTTATACGATTAACTGTTTCTAAAAAGCCACAATATTTATCTACATACATTACAACATAACCCTCCATTGTCTTAGGCGGAATTACTGTAAGCGGCCACATATGTTTAAGAATAATATCTCTTTCAACGTCATTTAGTTCAAAATATTTATCAGCATTATTAAGTGCTGTACGTGGATGAGTAAAACCATGGAAATGTTCTCCTGTATTCTTGCTGTGTGTATGCCAGTCATACAGGAACAAATCATGTAACAAACCACCTCTTGCTGCCGAAATATAATCAAAATTGTAATATTTACATATCTTATAACTTATATAAGATACTGATATGCAATGTTCTAATGTCGTAGTTGTTCCATGCTGGATATATTTATCCATCTCCTGAAACTTCTCATTATCCATTATATCATAGACACATTCCATATATCTCTTGTCATTAAGACATTCCTTACCAGTTAACCATTTTTCTGTATTAAGTTTCCTGATAATATCATTTTTTCTGATATCACCATAGATTTCTTTATTCATCAGAATTCCTTCCTACCAGCCAAGTAACCAATTATAAAGATTTTCATACTTCTTAGCTGAGTTAGCCCAAGAGAAGTCTGCTGCCATAGCTCTGTCTATTAGCTTATTCCACTCTCTCTTGTTATTATAATAAATATATTTTGCATAACGGATAATGTCAAGCATTTCGTGAGCATTATAATTCTTGAATGAGAAACCTGTGCCTGTACTTTCATATTGATTATATGGTTCAACAGTATCCTTAAGACCTCCCGTCTCTCTTACAATCGGAATAGTTCCATATCTTAAACTCATCAACTGGCTGAGTCCACAAGGCTCAAATAATGATGGCATTAAAAATGCATCACAAGCAGCATATACTCTGTGTGACATATCTTCTGAATAATAGATATTAGCTGAAACTCTATTGCCATACTTCCAATCATAATATCTGAACATATTCTCATATTTCTCTTCACCTGTTCCAAGGATTACAAACTGTACGTCATCTGTACATATCTCATCCATAACGCAGGCAATTAAATCAAGTCCTTTCTGGTCTGTAAGTCTTGATACAAGACCTATCATAAATTTATCTTTATTAACTTCCAGGCCTAATTGCTCCTGAAGTGCAAGCTTGTTCTTATATTTCTCTTTTCTGAAATTAATTGCATTATATTTATAAGGTATTCTGTCATCTGTTTCAGGATTATATTCATTATAATCAATACCATTTACAATTCCACAAAGTGAATTACTTCTGGCTCTCATTAATCCGTCAAGTCCTTCACCATAAAATGCAGTCTTAATCTCTTCAGCATAGGTCTCACTAACTGTTGTAATGAAATCTGCGTATGCAATACCACCTTTCAGGAGATTCGCATCATCATATACCTTAAGTTTATCAGATGTAAAATAATAATCTGAAAGACCTGAGTCAGCCTGAATTGTCTTAATATCCCATACACCCTGGAATTTAAGGTTATGTATTGTCATTATTGACTTCATATTCTGATAGAATTCGCCACCTCTGAAGCTATCTTTCATATATACTGGAACGAGACCTGTCTGCCAGTCGTGACAATGAACAATATCTGGCTTGAATCCTATAACAGGAAGAACAGATAATGCTGCTCTTGAGAAAAATGCGAATTTCTCTAAGTCATATTTCAAATCACCATAAGGCTTTGGACCACCAAAATATGCCTCATTATCTATAAAATAAAAGGTTATTTCATCATAAACTAACTTAAATACGCCAACATATTTACTTCTATATCCTATATCCATATAAAAGTATGAAATAAATTCTAACTTTTCTGTAAAATGCCATGGCATACTAAGATATTTTGGCAATATTACACGCACATCAAATTCATTTTTATCAAAGCATTTTGGTAAAGAACCAACTACATCTGCAAGTCCTCCTGTTTTAATAAAAGGAACTGCCTCTGATGCAACAAACAGTATCTTCTTCATATAAGCAACCAAACCTTTCTACTCTCCCTGCTTTCTTACGCAGGCAAAATGTCTATTAACATTAATAACGTGGCTCAAAAAAAGAGCTATAATAATATTCATATTTACATATAAAGATATTATAACTCATTTTTCATATCATTTAAAGTGTTTTTTATCTAATTACACTTATATTCTAATCTGATTTTATCAGCTATAAGTGCAATGAATTCTGAATTAGTAGGTTTACCCTTACCATTATTTACAGTATATCCGAATAATTCATCTATAGTATCCATTTTTCCTCTTGTCCATGCAACTTCTATCGCGTGTCTTATTGCTCTTTCAACTCTGCTTGGCGTAGTATTATTCTTCTTAGCAATTGTTGGATATAAAATCTTCGTTATCGAATTGAGCATCTCCATGTCATTAATTGACATTATAATTGCATCTCGAAGAAACTGATATCCCTTAATATGCGCCGGTACACCTACCTCGTGAATGATATTTGTAACATCACTTTCAAGATTTCTTTCTATGTATTCTTTTTTATTCTCGAATGAATTAATCTTTCTAGGCTCCAGACTCTTCTTTTTAATACTGTTCTTCATATGCTTTACACGATTTAATACCATCTCATTATCAAATGGTTTCATAATGTAATAACATGCTCCAAGGTTAAAAGCATCATCTGTTATAGTCTCTCTTCCAACAGCTGATAATACGATAAATGCAGGCTTCTTTTTCATAGTTGAATTCTTATTTATCTTGTCCATAACCGCAAGTCCATCAAATTTCGGCATAATTACATCTATTAATGCAACATCAGGTTCCTGTTTAGCAATAACATTAATTGCCTCTTCACCATTTTTTGCCTTACCAACTACCTCAATCTCTTCATCACTGCTAAGTAAATCGTCTAATATCTGCAAAATTCTTTCATTGTCTTCTGCTATAACAACATTAAGCTTTTCCATTTCCCCTTAATCCTCCTGTTTATTTCTATTTTTTAACATACATTATTATATATTTTCATACAAATTATTGCAACTGAATATCATCGTATAATTTCGACACAATTCGACTTTTATGTTTTATCTGTATTTGCCGATATTGTTTTCTAAGACTATTTATATGCTTTCTTTCATTTCACAATAATATTTTCCGATAATCTCCTTTAACTCAGTTGTGTTAAGAGGTTTTGAAAGATGTCCGTTCATACCCGCTTTAATACTGATTTCAATATCATCTGTATATGCATTGGCGGTCATAGCAATAATTGGAATGGTCTTAGAATCAGCACGTTCTAACTTTCTGATATAACGTGTTGCATCAAGTCCATTCATGACCGGCATCATTATATCCATTAAGATTATGTCAAATTCACCTGTCTCTGATTCGTTGAATATATCAACACATTCTTTACCATTTATGGCTTTCGTTATAATTGCCCCCTCATTTTCAAGCAAGAATTCTATTATCTCCATATTGATAGCATTATCTTCAACCACTAAAATCTTAGCTCCATTTATTGAATAATGACTAATATTATCCGTTATCTTAGCTGTTTCTTCAGATGTATTAAGTGCAAATGGGATTGTAATTATAAATTTAGTTCCCTTGCCAAGTTCACTTGTAAATGTGATTGTACCATTCATCTGATCAACTAATTCTTTTACAATTGCAAGCCCTAAACCCGTTCCTGTATACTTAGGTCTGACAGGAATATCCTCCTGTGCAAATGGTTCAAATGCTTTCCTTTGAAACTCTTTGCTCATACCGATTCCCGTATCTTCACAGATAAATCTTACATTTACCATTTTATCATCTTTATATACAATAGATCTTTCAAATTTAACCATACCATTTTCATTGTTATACTTAATGGCATTGCTGATTATATTCTGTAATATCTGCTGTAAATGTAAAGGACTTCCAATAACTAATATATGTTCTTTTCTGTTTTTTCCCCAGTCTATACTGATTCCACAATCAGATGCCCTTATTTCCAGCATCGGAATAATTGCATCTATTATCTCTTTTATATCAAATGATTTTTCTTCTAATCTAATCTCACCGGACTCTAATTTATTCATATCCAAAACACTATTAACAAGATCAAGCAAAAAACCTGATGCATCCATAATCTTATTAAGACATTCTATCTGTTTAGCTTCATTTCCGATATTATGTCTGCTAATTTCAACCATTCCTCGTATTCCATTAATAGGTGTCCTTATGTCATGACTCATTCGCCTGAGAAAATCTGTTTTTGCACTATTAGCTCTCTTCTCCTGTTCCATTGATTTATAGAGTTGTTTCTGATATTCTTTCAATTGTGCTAAGTTATTATTTGCAATCAAGTAATATATTATAGATAAAAGTAATAAAAATATAAGAAAAATAACCAGACTATAGAAAATAACTATTCTTCTTGTTTCAAATACTTTTTTTTCATTAAAAAAAGCAAATACCCTATACCCGTTTATTTCAGAACCTCTTCCATACCACGTCTTATTCTCTGTATTTAATTTAATCATTTTGTCTAACTCAATCAGATTATCAATGTTAAATATCTTATAACACATTTCCGTTTTAAGTCCACGTAGCCTTTTAGAATTAGATGCAACAATATTATCTTCATCTGTAACAACAATAATTCCGTTCATTTTAATTATACAATCAGCAAATAATGAATCTAAACTATATCCATTATCAGTTTTTGCTAAGTCACAGGCATTATATATAACAACTAATCCATTGGAACTTTCACAATAGCATGCTACAAAATCATAGCTTTCACCATCTCTTTTTATACGTGTCATATATGATTTCTGATGATATTTAAGGATATCGCTTACCATTTCACTATGTATTAAGTTATACCAGTATTCATAACCTTTATTATCTGTATTAGTTTCCATTACAACATTAAGACTATTATCAATAACCATAGCACCTGTTATATGCTGATCATCTATATAATCTTCTAATTCACCAATACCAAATTCACCATCTCGCAATAACGCATTATTTAATTCTGTATTCTTCTCCTGAATAACTATCAGGCTATTTGTTCTGTCATTTAATACTGTATTCTCATAATTATTAATATTCTTCTCCAAATACAGTATTGTCTTTTTAGAAATTTTGTCTGTCGCTTTCATATCACGATTAGTAAGTACAATATATTCTATAAAAATGATTATTACACCAATTAAAATCGCCAGAAAAAATATATTTATCTTCCTACATTTTCTTCTAGAAGCCTGATTTATTTCAACATTTAATTCTTTTAACTTTTTACTGCCTTTTCTCATATCTTAAATACTCTGTCTTTCCTTAATTCACTCTCTGTCTATATAAGCCTCTTGGGGACTTATATCATATTTATCTAAAATATTTTCAATCGTTCCATCTTTTCTCATATCTTCGAGTGTATCAGAAAGTTTATGTATTAACTCTTTATTTTTATAATTATTTAGAAATGCAACACCTAATTCAGATATATATAAATTCTCATCAAGGACATAATAATCACCATTATTTTCATCGATAAACTTATTCAATGTGCTTTCATGTCCTGCAATGGCATCTACATATCCCTCTCTTAAGCATGCAAATACTTCTTTTATATCAGAAAAACTATATACATCTTCAACTTCAGGTATTCTGTTATCTAATCTCTTTAGGAAAATCTCCTCTGGTTTTCCAGTAACCTGTACGGCTATTTTCTTATCCTTAAGTCCCTCTATTGTCTTTATATTACTTTCTGCACTGACCACTATAACCTGATGACTATACATATATGGTCCTGCCCATTGATACTCATTTTCTCTTCCTGTCATCGTATAACTTCCCCAGATGCAATCAATATTTCCTGCTTCTAATTCACTATCCTTGTTATCCCATATAATATTCTTAAATACCGGTTTGTATCCGATTCTTCTACAAGCCTCTTTCGCAAGTTCTACATCAATTCCTACTGTCTTTCCCTGCTCATTAATAAAATAATATGGGTCATAATTATCACTCCCGATAATTAACTGTGGTAAATCAACATCACTTTTTCTCTTTTTATTCTTATTGCAACCCACACACAAACACATAGCCACTATTCCGACACATATCGCAAATATATATTTTCTCATATAATCCACCTTTTTTAGTATTTTCCCATTTTACCATAGTACATTGATACATAATCAAATTAATTTTCTTAATTATACTTATAAATTGAGATATTGTCTATAATTTATCGACAAATTATAGGCAAAAATTTTACATAAGCTCGTAAAAACCTTACTTGTCCAAGCAAGGCTCGTAAAAGCTCTGCTTTTCCTCGCTGCGTGGCTTTCGCCACATAAAAATCAGAAATATAAGTTCATCTTGTGAGCAAGCTCACGATGACTTCTATTCCTGATTTTTGCTTGGACTCAATGTTTTAGCATATTTTCTATAAAAATGCCGTAGCCTTTAGTTGAATTGTTTATGAATACATGGGTTACTGCACCGATTATCTTACCATTCTGTACTATCGGACTCCCACTCATTCCCTGAACTATGCCACCTGTCTTATCTAAGAGCTCTTCATCTGTAATCTCGATAACCATTCCCTTATTTTTATGGCTGTTAGAATAGTCTACCTTAATTATTTCAATTTCATAATCCTTTATAGTTCCATCTACAGTGCATCTTATGATTGCTTTTCCTTTTTTTACGTCCTGTTTAAGTCCTATATCCATATACTCAAATGTACATTCATTTATAAGCATTTCATTTGCCTGTCCAAAAATCCCATGATTAGTATTACTATTTATTGTTCCATATTCTTTGTTTTTTTCATAAGAAATAGATCCTAACAAACCACCAGGACTTCCGTTTTTTCCTTTTTTGATTCCCCATATGTCAGCCTTATATAAAATGCCATTGATTGAGCCAAGTAGTTTACCGGTGTCCACATCACTTATACCATGTCCTAAAGCACCGAATTTACCATCTTTTGTAATAAAAGTCAGAGTTCCTATTCCCTGCGAATCATCTCTTACCCATATACCAATCTTATATTCATTATTTCCAACACATACAGGTGTTACTTTAACTTTTATTTCATTGCCATTTCTTCTAATTCCAAGAATAATATCCTTACTTCCATATTTGTTAATTAAAAATGTTAATTGTGATTTTGTATTAACTTCTATATCATTTAGCGAAAAAATATAATCATTTTCTAAGATTATATTTTCTGCCGGATAGCTTACATTACCGTTTGAATCTGTCACTTTTCCAGTTCCTATAATCATTACACCATTTGTCTGTAAATATATACCTATGGGAATACCACATGGCATAATCTGTGTTTTATCAATCACATTTACTTCCACAGTTTTTGCAGGAATTAATCCAAATATTTTCGTTTGTAAATTGTATTTTTCACTTATAAAATGTCCACTACTATTATTAGATTTAGAAGATGCTTCAACACTTTCGGCTTTAATTTCAAAGGATACCGGAAAATGTAAATTAATTTTTGCATCCTCTGTTGAATACACATTTATCTCATCTGGTATATTATCATTTAAGTATTTATATGAATATATTCCCGTAAAAAAGATTCCAAATATAAATAATCCAATTAATGTCTTTCTATATTTTTTTAATCTCATAAAAACACTCCATTCCATATAATATTTATGTGTTCTATAAATTATTATATGATAATGGAGTGTTTTCAAACTGTTAATTGTTAACAAGACTCTTCATTTCTCTTGCATTGTCTAAAACTGTTTTGGTTATTTCCACACCACCTAACATTCTGGCTAATTCATTAACGGATTCTTCATCATCAAGAAGATAAATATTTGTTTCGGTAATATTGTCTTTAACTTCTTTCTCAATAAGATAATGATTATCAGCCATTGCTGCAATCTGTGGTAAATGCGTTATACAGATAATCTGATGAATTTTACTTATTTCCTTCATTCGCTCTGCAACCATCTGTGCAGTTCTTCCACTTATTCCGGTATCAATTTCATCAAAAATTAATGTTTCAATATCGTCTCTCTTAGCCATAATAGTCTTTATACCTAACATTATTCTTGATAATTCACCACCTGAGGCTACTTTACTCAATGGCTTTAAATCTTCTCCTGGATTAGTAGCAATTACAAATTCTATATCATCTCTTCCATTTTCCCTGAAATGTTCACATTTGTTAAATTCGATATTAAATCTTGCATCTAAGAAATTTAATCCTTTTAACACATTTTCAATGTTATCTGCTAATACACTTGCATTTTTCTTTCTTCTTTCAGTTAATTTTTCACTTAATTGATCAAGTTTTTCTTCAGATACTTTTATCTTATCTAAAATAAGGTTCTTTCTATTCTCTAAATCAATAAGTTTATTTAACTTTTCTTCCTGTGAATTTCTGTATTCTAAAATATTTTTAACAATATCATTATGAACTTTTTTCTGTTCATATTTTTGTCTTAAGCGGTTAAGTTCATCTAATCTTTGTTCAACAGCTATTGTCTCCTCTTCATCGAAAGACATATTATCAACGTATTCCTTTACAGCTCTTACCGTATCCTGGCAAATGCTTTCTAAATCCATAAGACTTTCAGTTATTCCATCAATATCTTTGTCTAATTCACTTGCACTCTGTGCTGTTTTCAAGGCATTACTTATGCGGTCTGAAGTTCCATCAAAACCGCCGCCACCTAATAATTCATATACCTCATTCATCTTAAAAATTATATCTTTTGCAGATGACATCTTCTTATAAGCTTCTTCAACTTCTTCATATTCGCCATATTTAAGATGTGCATTATCTATTTCATCTATTTCGAACTGGCAGAATGATATTTCCCTGTTTCTTGCATCATCATCAATATCATACTCTTTAAGTTCATCTTTAAGGCTCTGATATACCTGATATTCATTTTTGAGCTCATTTTTTAAATCTTTGATATCTTCTTCTGCAAAATCGTCCAGGATTACTAACTGTTTATCTCTCTTTAATAATGACTGGTGGTCGTGCTGACCATGAATATCAATCAATAATTCCGTTACATTCTTAAGTGCTGAGACATTAAAAGTTTCCCCATTTACTTTAATTGTACTTCTTCCGTTCAAAATTTTTCTAGAAATAATCAATTGTCCATCCTCTTCAATGCTTACACCCATATTATGTAATTTATCGACAATATTTCTATTCTGAAGTGAGAATACTAATTCCACTAATGCCTCTTTTTTATCATCTCTTACCATATCCTTAGATAATTTCCCACCGAGGGCTATTAAAATCGAACCAATAATAATTGATTTACCCGCACCTGTCTCACCTGTAAGTATATTAAGTCCCTCATTAAAATATACATCAGCTTCCTTAATCAGTGCTAAATTTCTTACATTTACATTAATTAACATATTTTCTCCATTCTGTAAGCACTTTTTAAACTCTTTCTAACAGTTTATTTAACTTATCCATTACAATCAAAGTATCATCTGTACTCTTTATCGCACACATTATCGTATCATCACCTGCTATGCAGCCGACAATTTCATTCCATTCCATAGCATCTAATGCTGCTGCGACAGCCATCGCCATTCCCGATACAGTCTTAATAACTAAAATATTCTGTGCCATTGCCATTGAAACAAAACCATCCTTAAGTATTCTTATATACTTATCATTCATTTCATAAAGATTGCCCTGCAATACAACATATTTCTGCTTGCCATCAACAGACTGCTTTATCAGTTTCAACTGTCTTATGTCTCTTGAAACAGTTGCCTGTGTAACATTATAGCCACATTTATTAAGTAAATCAGCTAATTCATCCTGAGTTTCGATGTCATACTGATTAATTAATTCAATGATTTTACTGTGACGTTCTAATTTCATCTTTGCTAACCTCCATTCTCTAAATATATTTGAAATCAAAAATCTGAGTTTATTAATTCATTTTATTATGCAGCACTTCAACAAAACTCATTCTGTTTAATTTCATAATCTTTGTGCTGAGATGCGATTTACTAACCTCTATTATATCTCCTGCTTTCAATATAAACGAAGAATTTCCATCGAAATATGCTTTAGTATCATTATCATCCGAATGTCTGTTAGAACAGATTTCAATTTTAATATCCGAATCAGCTGATAATACTATACTTCTCTGACTTAGTGTATGAGAGCAGATTGGAGTAATTACCATTATATTTGCACACGGTTCTAAAATTGGTCCACCCGCCGAAAGATTATATGCTGTTGAGCCAGTTGGAGTAGCAATAATTACCCCGTCTGCACTATAGAGATTTAAGTATTCATTATTAACATAGATTTTAAAATCTATTACCCTTAAGTTACCAGCTCTGCCAAACACTATGTCATTAAGAGAAATATCTTTATATACTACCTTGCCATCTCTGTATACTGAACCACTTAACATAATTCTTGACTCTATTTTGCATTTATTATTCATAATCATTTCAAGGGTTTCTTCTAGATTATCCTGTTCAATTTCAGCAAGGAATCCTAAATGTCCCATATTTACTCCGATTAATGGAATATCTAAGGTTCTTAAATCTCTCGCTGCCTGAATAAGTGTTCCATCTCCACCTATTACAATAATACAATCTGTATCTTTATCCACGTCTTCAGGATTAGTGTATCTCATATTAACATTTTTCTGAGTTGATGGCATCGAATTTACCTTGCAGTCCATATTATGACTTTCAAGAAAACTCACTATTTTCTTTGTTGTTTTAAATTCATAATCCTTTGAAACATTAGAAACTATATAAAATTTTTTCATCTATTCTCAATTCCTTATATTGGTTAAAGTAACATAGCATATATTTTAGAATATATCATTGTATATAGCTATATATCTGTATGATATTTTAAACCTATATGTAGTTTTTATAACTATATGTAGTCTTAATGCATAACAGATTAAATATTTGTATTTTATTTATCAAGTGTATCATGGGCTTTTTCGACAATTTTATTAATTAAATCTAAATCTGTTTTATTAATAGTATCTGCATTTTCTCCCTTTTCAATATGAAGTAAATATTCTATATTTCCTTCAGGTCCCTTTATAGGTGAAAAATCAAGATTTAATACATTAAAGCCTATGCTTTTAGCAAACTCGACAACCATTTCGATTACTTCTATATGTACTTTCTTATCACGTACAACACCCTTTTTACCGACTTTCTCTCTGCCTGCTTCAAACTGCGGCTTAATAAGACATACAACCTGTCCATTGTCAGCAAGAAGATTTCTTACGGGTCCTAAGACTTTAGTAAGTGATATAAACGATACATCAATTGATGAAAAATCTATTAAATCAGGAATATCTTCATTCGTTACATATCTGATATTCGTTTTCTCCATACATACAACTCTTTCGTCCTGCCTTAATTTCCATGCAAGTTGTCCATGTCCTACATCGATTGAATACACTTTCACTGCACCATTTTGAAGCATACAATCCGTAAATCCACCTGTCGATGCACCAACGTCCATACAGATTTTGCCATCTATGCTTACCTCGAAATTCGCCATTGCCTTTTCAAGTTTAAGTCCACCCCTGCTTACATATTTAAGGGTATTTCCCCTGACTTCTATTATGGCTTTTTCATCAAATGTCTGTCCAGCTTTATCTTCTCTGTTATTATTTACAAACACATTTCCACTCATTATTATGGCTTTTGCTTTCTCTCTTGACTCTGCAAAACCACCTTTAACAAGCAGTACATCTAATCTTTCTTTCAATTTAAAACCTCCGTATGCTTAGTCCATATCAATATTTTTCTGGATTTTATTCAAAATTGTTTCTTTATCAAGTCCTATTTCACTCTTCAAAATCTCGATATTACCATGTTCTACATAGACATTTGGTATTGCAATATTTATCACCTTATATTTTAGGTTCATATCTCTTGTAATTCTTAAAACTCTTTCACCAAAACCACCATTTAATACATTTTCTTCCATGGTAACGATTAATCTGTGGTTTTCATTCAGATTTTCTAATAGTTTTTCATCAACCGGCTTAACAAATCTTGCATTTACGAGTGATACACTATAACCTTTTTCTTTTAATGCCTCTCTTATTTCGATTGCGACCTCAACCATTGAGCCTACTGCTAATAATGCAATATCTTTTTCTTTATATATTATTTCACTTTTACCATATTCTATAGGCGAATTAAATTCTTTAAGGCCATCATAGGCTGTTCCTCTAGGATAACGGATTGCCAATGGGTGATTAAAATTTCTTGAATATTCTATTACTGCTGCCAGCTCATATCTGTTCTTCGGAGCAAATATATTCATATTAGGTATATTAGATAAATATGATAAATCAAATATTCCCTGATGTGTCTCGCCGTCAGCACCTACTAGTCCTGCCCTGTCTACCATAAATATAACTGGTAGGTCCTGAATACATACGTCATGTAATATCTGGTCGTATGCCCTTTGTAAAAATGATGAGTATATGGCAACATATGGCTTCATTCCTGCTGCTGCAAGTCCTGCCGCATAAGTTACTGCATGTTCTTCTGCAATTCCAACATCAAAGAATCTCTCTGGATATGTCTGCATAAATTTCTTAAGACCGGTTCCATCAGGCATTGCTGCTGTAATTGCTGCAACAGCCTCATCTTCTTTTGCAAGTTTAACAATTCCTTTTGCAAATACATCTGTATATGTCGGTTTCTCTTTCTTAGTAAGTGGTAAACCTGTCTGGATGTTAAATGGCTCTACTCCATGGAAACTTGATGGATGCTTTTCGGCAGGAATATAACCCTTACCTTTCTTAGTAATTACATGAATTAATACCGCATGGTCTAACTTCTTAGCTTCACTTATTATCTTCACTAATTGGTTAATATTATGTCCATCAACCGGTCCAAGATATGTTATTCCCATATCTTCAAATAACATTCCGGGAATTACCAACTGTTTAATACTACTTTTTGTCTTCCTGATCTTAGTTACTAACTTGCCACCGATTGCAGGAATCTTATTAAGAACATCAACTACACCATTTTTAAGTTCATTATATGCTTCTCCGGCTCTTAGATTGCTTAAATATGTTGACATACCGCCTACATTTTCCGAAATAGACATATTGTTATCATTAAGAATTATAATAAAATTACGCTTTAATCTGGCTGCATTATTAAGTCCCTCATATGCCATTCCACCCGATAATGCACCATCGCCGATTACTGAAACTACTGTCCCTTTTTTTCTCATAATCTCATTTGCTGTAACTATTCCAAGTCCCGCTGAAATTGATGTGGAACTATGACCTGTATCAAAACAGTCACATTCATTTTCTCTTCTCTTTGGAAAACCACTCATTCCACCATAACTTCTTAATTCATCAAAGCCTTCTTTTCTTCCGGTTAAAATTTTATGAGTATATGACTGATGGCCAACATCAAATATTATCTTATCTTCTGGCAAATCTAGTGCTAAATGCAATGCCATGGTTAGTTCAACCACACCTAAGTTAGATGCTAAATGTCCACCGTTCTTACTTATTACCTCTATTAGAAAATTACGAATTTCATCTGCTAATTCATCATATTCTTCTTTAGGTATATCCTTTATATCGTTAACTTTATTAATTTTATCCAGAACCATACTGTCACCTATTACTTCTTTCTGTATATCAAACTTTCTATTAATTCAGTTAAGAATTCATTTTTGTTATCAAAACTGTCGATAATTCTAAGTGCTTCTTCTGATAATTCTTTAACTTTCTGCGATGCTCCATCAATTCCTAAGAGATTAACATATGTAGATTTATGATTTTTCTCATCACTTAGAACATTCTTGCCAAGTACTTCACTCGTACTTGTTACATCTAAAATGTCGTCCTGGATCTGAAATGCTTTACCTATATAACTTCCGGCTTTCTCAATTAACTTAATGTCATTTTCTCTGGCACCTGCTAAAGCTGCTCCCATCATCATCGAAGCTTCTATCAATGCACCTGTCTTTAATTCATTAATATAATCGAGTGTATCTATATCTATCTGCCTATTTTCATTTTTAATATCTACAACTTGTCCACCGATCATCCCAAATACGCCTGCTTTTCTACTTAGAATATCAAGTGCCATTAATGCATTCGCAGTATTTTCACTGTCTTTGACACCTTGAATACCTGTCTCAAAAGCATAATTAAGTAAAGCATCGCCTGCAAGGATTCCCATTCCCTCGCCAAATACTATATGAGTTGTCTTTTTACCTCTTCTATATTCGTCATTATCCATCGCTGGCAAATCATCATGTACTAAGGAATATGTGTGAATCATTTCAATGGCACACATAAATTTATCAGCTTCTTTGTCATCACCGCCAAAAAGTCTTAAACATTCTAATAACAGCATAGGCCTTAATCTCTTGCCGCCTGCTAATATACTGTAATTCATAGCATTAAAAATTTCTCTCTGAAGATACTTTTCATCATTTTCATCGCATAACTGTTTATTTATTATTTCTTCTATATATTCTACACGATTTAAAAGTTCTTTATTAAAATCCATTACTCGTTATTACCTCCGATAATCTCTAATTGTTTTTCAACCTTGTCGATTTTGTCGTTACAGGTTTTACATAACTTTATTCCCTGATTATATAATTTGAAAGATTCTTCTAATGAAATATCTTCTCTATCCATTTTTGCAATTATATCGCATAATTCATCTAATGATTGTTCTAATGTCTTAGCTTGAGCCACGTCTGACCTCCATAATCATAATTTCATTTAAAATTCCGAATCAAAAACTGTTTTATCTATAACTTTTACCTTTGCATTACCATCTTTTAAGACGATTTTAAGTTCATCATCTGCATTTATTTGCTTAATACTCTTCACAGGTTTGTTCTTATCATCTGATATATAAGCATATCCACCTGATAATTTATTAAGTGGAGATAAACCATTTAATCTCTCTGTTAAAAGTTCTAATTGATGTCGTCTTTCAGATGTCTTTCTATTAATACTGTCGTAAAGTCTTATCTCTAAATCTGCTAACCTCTGTCTTTTTGACTGGATATTGTTAGCCGGAGACATCTTATTTAATTTCCATAATAAATCATTAACTGTATTTCTATAATTTCTGATTTTAATATCTATCCGGTATCTCATATTTTCTTCATATGATGAAATTTTCTCACATAATTTATTATATTCAAAAACAACCAGTTCTGCTGCTGCTGACGGCGTCGGTGCTCTCATATCTGCCACATAATCAGCTATTGTATAATCTGTCTCATGTCCGACTGCTGAAATCACAGGTGTATTGCATTCAAAGATTGCCCTTGCAACCTTTTCTTCATTAAAAGCCCATAAGTCTTCGATTGAGCCACCACCTCTTCCGACAATAATAACGTCTAAGTTCTTACTATCTAAGCATCTGATTCCATTTACAATTGTATCTGCTGCACCATCACCCTGAACTTTTGCAGGATATAATACTAATTTTATATAAGGATTTCTCCTCTTAGAAATGTTGATTATATCCTGGATTGCAGCACCTGTACTGGCTGTAACAATTCCAACATTCATGGAGTATTTAGGAATTTCTTTCTTATATTCATCAGAAAACATTCCCATTTCTTCTAATTCATTCTTAAGTTCAATGAATCTCTTATATAAATCTCCGGTACCCTCTTTTTCTATCTTATCAGCATATAACTGGTATTTTCCATCGCGTTCATATACATTTATATTACCCGATACAATTACTTTATTGCCCTCTTCCATTTTAAAATCAAGTCCTCTTTTCTTCCCGGCAAACATAACACAGGAAAGAAGTCCGTTTCTATCCTTGATTGAAAAATATATGTGACCTGATGAATGATATTTACAATTCGACACTTCACCTCTTACTGATATATTATTCAGCAAGAAATCCTGATTAAACATATTTTTGATATACTGATTAGCTTGTGAAACTGTATATACACTATTCATTATAATAATTTAGCTAATACACCATTAACAAATGATGAAGATTCGTCTCCGCCATATATTTTAGCTAATTCTACTGCTTCATTAATAGCAACTGCCATTGGTATATCATCATCATATTTAATTTCATAATACGCAAGTCTTAATATTGTTAAATCAACATAATTAATTCTGTCTGTTTTCCATTTTTCTGCCTTAGAATCAATTACTGCATCAATCTCAGGAATCTTAGCAATTACATCTTCCACTCTTCGCTGTACATATTCCATATCGAATACGTCTATCTCCATTTCAGGGTCTTCAAAAAACAATTTCTCCTGTTCTGTCATCTCATCTTCATTATAGAAGAATGAACGGTATAAAAGTTTAAATGCATAAGTTCTTAATTCTCTTCTTGTCATAAGGTTATTTACTCCTAAATTTACTTGATAAATAATAGTATATACACTATAAAAAGGGTGCCACTTCTGACACCCATCATCTTAGTTATTCTGTTCTACAATTATATTAGCAATTCTTATATTTACTAAATTAACAGTAAGACCTGTCATATTCTCAATAGCTGATTTTACTTTTTCCTGTACCTTTACTGAAACTTCTTTAATTCTGTATCCAAACTTAACATTTAATGCTAAATCAACTGTGACTTCATCATTTTCTAAAACAGCCTTAACACCTTTTGCTAAATTCTTCATACCAAGTTTAGCTACAAGTTCATTTGTAATATTACCATACATCGATGCAACTCCTTCAACCTCTGTTGCTGCAAGACCTGCTATGATAGCTACTACATCATCTGCTATCTGTACTTCACCAATCTTACCATCATCATGTATTGTATGTGTCATTCTATTGTCTTCCATAATTCTTTGCCTCCAATCATATGTCCAGTATCACATTTATTTTATCCATACTATATCTTATTATAACAAAAACAACAGTAATTGCAACTAATTTTCGTCTGATATCGGTGTAATTACGATATTAGCTGCTGATACATTGGTTTTTCGCTTAACTACATCTTCGATCTTTGCTCTTTCCGTATCCGACACTGCTGTCATATTTACCACCACATCTACATTTTCATCTCCGATACTTACTACTGCACCATTAAAACCTTTGGCTTCTAGAAGTGTTTCAATCTCATTTTCTAATTCGGCTACTTCAGTAATATGTATCATCTGGTCTGTAATCTCTGCTTTCTGTGCTTCTGACAGATTACCACTGTTAATCATATTAAGAAGAGTTTCTTTATTCTGTGCCCTTAACTGTTCTCTGTTAAGCTTTGCATTAGCTGAAAATGTCCCTGCACTTGTAAATATTGCATCGCCCGGTTCACTTTCGTTATTATTCTCATTCACACCTTCAGCCTGCATATCACCGCTTTCGTTTGACACATCACCATTTGCATTAGCAGTGTCACCATCTATATTCTCATCATTACTCGGTATATCATCTGTGCCACTTAACAATGAATCTGATTCAAATTCCTTTGATGCATCTGCTGACACTTCATTAAGTGTGCCTCCCATATTACTTGTTGTACTGTCATCAATACTTTCTTTTTCTACCTTATTAGCTGTCTGCTTAGCTACATTCCTTTCTGTATAATTCAGATATCCTGCAACTGCAATTAATATGGCAAGTGATGTAATTATAATCTGATTCCTTCTTACTACACTTTTCAACTCCTGCTTACCTCCTGTTTATATTTACTATCTCATTCCTATTACTGATATTTTATGTGATGAAATACCAAATAATGCCTGTGCAATCTCAGATATTTTCAAAACATTATCAGCATTATTGCCACCCTCTGCGATAACTGCTATTCCCTCTATTTCCGGTGCTTTTTCCTTAGTTACATATGGTATTTTATTACCATCACTCCCCTCTTCATATACAACAACTCTATCCTCCTTGTAACTATTCTTAGCATTTACAATACCCGATGAGTCTGTGCTATTTTCATCATTTTTCTCATAAGACACTTCTGTAAGTATAATCTTCTCCTCTGTTGCCTTAAGTGTAATCATAACATTTACTTTTCCTATTCCATTTATTCTAGAAATAAGATTCTCTAATCTTTTTTCTAGCCTTTCGCAGTAATCATCTCCTGATATTTCTATATTTTGCGAGCCTGCTCTCTTCATGATTTCAGTCTGTTTTGAACTCTTAATCTTCTTATCAGGTGATGGAAACATTACTAATACAACACCACATATTGCTATTATAAGTAACTTTTCCATTCCAATATTCTTAATAATGTTATTAATATTAATCAACTTAATTAACGGCTTTTTTTTCTCCTCCAATTTATTTTCCCCCCATCTGTACAACTTTAAATTCTAATATTCTATAATATTAATTTTTAGTACTTAATTTCAATAACCTCTTTATCTATGTTATATTTTTCTAAAATAATGTCATCTATGTAAATTGTTGTAGCTTCCCTAAGGTTCTTGTCATAATTCATATCTTCAAATTCAATAAGAAGTTTCTTGACGCCCAGCCTGTTATCATCATCTACTATAAGACTAATATCAACGTCACTTACCTTGAATCCTTTTTTCGTTAAAAATGTCACAATATCTTCACTTACTTCTCTTTCATAATCTGAAATTGTAATATCAGCAATCTTCTTATTAAGATTTCTGAGTGATTTATCTAATTCTACAACCTGATTTTTCTCATATTCTTTAATAAATGCATTATAAAGTTCATTACCGTCATTGTATCTGAATATGGGTTTCATAACAATTATAATAATTATTATTCCCGATATCAGTTTTAGATACCTTTTATAGTTGTCTCCTGGTATAATACAGGAAACAATATTAATAAATATAGTAAATACAGCTATTTCCCTTATTACATCCTTAATAAAAACACCTCCTTAATTTCCCATACAGACGATTGCAATAGTTATAACAAACATAAGACTGACCGAAAATACAATTCTTAGCATAAGTATTGCTCCCTCTGAAATTCCCTCCATACACTTTATAATTCTGTCATCTGATACCGGCTGTAGAAATGCATTTGTGAACTGATATGAGAATACGAAAATCACAATTTTAACAATCGGTATAAGGACAATCATCATAAGGACAATTAATCCGGCACCACCTATAGCACTTTTTAATATATTTCCCGTACCATATATCAGACTTGCAATATTTCCTGCCGAATTGCCCATCCCCGATACAATTCCAAGAACATTTGTAACCGTTGTATTTCTAATGCCATCACTAACCGGAGAAAACATCTGCCTTATAACATTGATAGCCATAACAACACTTAACATTGCCTTTACCGAAAATGAAGTTATATTTTTAATCAAAGTACACGCCTTCGATAGGTAATCTTCTGAATGTAGATTACTGACTATACTTAGAACTACATATATATCAATTATTGGCAGCAATAACTTAAGGCAGCATATATCAATTATCGTAATTACTACTAATGCCATCTGATAATATGAAGCAGCATAGACCTGTCCGTCACTAACACCCACACTTACCATATATACCGGAATCAATGCTTTCATAAATTCTGTCATTCTCTTAATTGTCATATATGCAAGTGCTGACAATGCAGTAAATGACGTGATTACCAGCGAAATAATAACCATATAACAGACTATGAAACCTGTGTCCGATACCTGGCTATTCTTCAAAACTTTCATGAAATTCGTAAGAATTGCCGCTAAAATTGATATATACAAAATCTTCTTTAACACTCTGAAATTATTTATTATCTCATCAAACAGAACATCTTTAACATACGTCCATATCTCTTTTAGTCCTCCATTCGCATCACCCAGCATAAAATCATTTGCAATCTCCTTAAAATTAATGTCTTCCAAATCCTCATCATTGTTAATAAACTCCTCAATATCATCAAAGTCAAATTCATTCATAACATCCATACTCCCGGCAAAAACTTTTTGATTATCAATAATCAAAATGAAAGTTGTCAGCAGAATAAATGCAAATGTTCTTCTTATCAATTCTTTCACACCAATCCTCCAATCAAATCTATAAGATTAAGAAAGACTGGCAGGCTTACCACCAAAATCGATAATTTACCAAAAATCTGTATCTGGTTTGCAACCGTGCCAAAACCTGAATCTTTACATATATCCGAAGAAAATTCACATATGAATGCTATTCCTGCAATCTTTAATAAGACCTCAGTATATTGTGCTGATATTTCAAGCCTGTCTCTTATTATGTCAATCGACTTAAATATCTGTCCTAATTTTGAAATGCCAAAAGAAAATACTAATATAGAAGCAATCAGCATTATGAAAACCGCATATTCTTTTTTGACTTCTTTAAACTGAAGTGCGATCAACATACCAGTTATACCTACCATTGCTACCTGAATTGTACTCATTTATCACTCCACCTTTATTCTATCTTTATTTTATAACGGACTCCTATAAAGAAAATAATGATTTAATAGTTTCAAACAACTCGTATATATATGGCACAATCCAATATAGAACTAATATAAGTCCCGCAAGACTTGTTAAAAATGCGTGTTCCTCTCTTCCACTATGCTTTAATATCTGACTTATAACTGAAACTAATATACCAACTGCCGCTATCTTAAATATAATATTTACATCCATATTACTCCTCATTTCATTTACACTATGATTAAGACAACTAAAATACCACCCATAATTCCAAGTGTTCTATATAATTTACAATTATCTCTACATCTTTTATTATTATCTTCTATGTCGGTATCTAACTGTTCTATCATAAGATTAAAATATGATATCTGCATTTCCTTATCCAGAAATCCAAGTGTATTGCCCAAATCCTTTAATTTTTCTATATGTTTCTTACTAAGCATGAGTTTACTAAGTTCTTTATCTACTCCCTCATTCCATATATCGGCAACCGTTTTACCCTGATATTTATCTAGATTATCAGCTACATAGAGCAGGAATTTTTCAAACACCTTGTCAGATTTTTTTAAAATATTTCTAAGTGCCTGTGGCATAACTGTATTATTGTATCTTATTTCTCCACGTAGAATAATGAGTAACTCTTTTAATTTTTTAAGCTGGACATTCTGAAGTATCAGATTCTCACTTGCTTTAAAACCAATTCCTGTTCCGGATATAATCACTAAAACCGCTCCAATAAATTTAAACATTTCCATTCCTCCATCTCTCAATTTCTACAAATCATTCTCTACTAATTTATATCTTTCTGCTTTATTACATTTATTAATAAATATATATTTCTGGAATATTTTTTCCTTAATCATATCTCCAAGAACAGGTTTACTTCTTACATCTTCTAAATCATCACCATGGACTGTACATATGAATCTGCAGCCACAATTTATCCCCTGCCTTATTGCCTTAATATCTTCTTTAGAACCTATCTCATCAACCGCAATAACCTTAGGCGACATCGTTCTTATAAGCATCATTATTCCTGCCACCTTTGGTATTCCATCAATTACATCAGTTCTTATTCCTACATCATTCTGTGGTATTCCAAGATAACAGGCCGCTATCTCGCTTCTTTCATCAGCAATTCCAATATTTAATCCTCTGTAATAACCATTATAACCATTACTTATATTTCTTACCATGTCTCTTAATAATGTGGTCTTGCCCCGGCCAGGCGGTGAAATTATTAATGTATTATAGATACTATCTCTATCTTTATAGATTTTTGGAATTAATCTGTCAGAACAGCCAATCATTTCATGAGCAATTCTTATATTAATAAACGAAATATAACGTAATGTTTTTACTCTATTATTTTCAATTATTGCCTTGCCACAGATTCCAATACGATGTCCGCCTGCAACTGTTATGTAACCTTGTTTTATTTCCTCTTCATACGCATAAATTGAATAATTACTAATATATTCCATCGTCTCCCTGATTTCATTAACTGTAACTATATAAGCATTTTCATAAGTCAACGTAATCTCTCCGTCAGGATTAACAAATCTCTCCATATTATCAATAATAACCATTAGTGGTTGTCCTGCCCTGAGTCTTATTTCATTAATTCTGTCTGCCTTATTTATTACATTACATAATATTTTCCGTAAATTAATTGAAAATATTCTTTCTATCCCTGTGACACTCAAACCTTTCACTCCTCCATCTGAACCTTTGTCCTTTTCATAATATATGTATACATATATGCTTTAATTACACAAAAAAAGAAAAACCCTGAATATTCATATGACAACATCTGTTAATCAAACAATGTCAAATGTCTTAATCTGGGTTTTTCTATATTAAAATCACATATTTTCTCAAATGTATAAGAGCATCAAAAGTCCCTAAAAGTTTCTAATCAGCTAACATCATTCTGTCATTTGCGAATTCTCCACCGCTGACATCTTCGAATTTCTTAAGCAAATCAGACACATGAAGATTCTTCTTTTCATCTCCGGCAACATCATAGATTATTTTACCCTCATGCATCATAATAAGTCTGTTACCCATTTTGATTGCATCTTTCATATTATGTGTAACCATCATTGCTGTAAGATTTTTAGCCGTTACTATTTCTTCTGTTAATTCTAATACCTTTTTTGCTGTCTTTGGATCAAGTGCAGCTGTATGCTCATCTAAAAGTAATATTTTTGGTTCCTGCAAAGTAGCCATTAAAAGTGTAAGAGCCTGTCTCTGTCCACCGGATAACAAGCCAACTTTAGATGTCATTCTGTCTTCAAGTCCAAGTCCTAAAGTCTTTAACTGTTCATGGAATAATTCTTTTTCTTTCTTAGTAATTCCCCATGAAAGTCCTCTTTTCTTACCACGTCTATAAGCAAGTGCCATATTTTCTTCTATCTCCATTCCAGCTGCAGTACCTTTCATAGGATCCTGGAATACTCGTCCTAAATATTTAGCTCTGGCATATTCTGGTTTTGTAGATATATTATCACCATCAAGGATTATTGTACCTGAATCAATAGGATATACACCTGCTATCATATTAAGTGTAGTAGATTTTCCAGCTCCATTTCCACCTATTATAGTAACAAAATCGCCTTTATTAAGCTGAAGATTAACGCCACATAATGCTTTCTTTTCATTAACCGTTCCACGATTAAATGTTTTTCTTACATTTTTTAATTCTAACATTATTTCGAAGCCTCCTCTTCATCCTCAAAGCCAGGGTTGTACTGACTTCTTATTTTAATCTTTTCTACCACAATAGGAACCGATAAAGCAATTGCAATTATAACAGCTGAAATCAGTTTCATGTAGTTCGCATCAAGATTCAACTCAAGAACTATAGCTCTGATTACAAAATACACTGCTGAACCTACTACTACCGAACATAACTTTCCGCCGAAAGATTTAAGCCAGCCAAGTAATACTTCACCGATAACGATTGCTGCAAGACCTATAACGATTGCACCTGTACCCATATTTATATCACCATATTTCTGGCTCTGTGCAACCATACCACCTGCAAGTCCAACAAGACCATTGCTAATCATAAGTGATAATAATTTAGTAAATTTAACATTGACACCTAATGCTCTAATCATATCTTCATTATTGCCTGTAGCACGTATTGCACTTCCAAGCTCTGTTCCAAAGAACCAATATAAGAAAATAATTAACACAATTACAATCACTAATCCGACAATTAATGTTGCTGTCGACTGGTCTATACCAAATTTCTCAGAAACAAGAAGAAAAATTGATTTAATCTTTTTCTTATCTGCTGTTTTCATAAGTGGTGTATTAGCTCTGCCCATTATCTTTAAGTTAATAGGCCATATACTAATCTGTGTAAGTATTCCTGCAAGAATGGCAGGTATCTCAAATACCGTATGCAATATACCTGTAACGGCTCCTGCTAAAAGTCCTGCAAGAAAGCCAATAAATAATGCAAGTACAGGATTCATACCATTGTACATAAGTGCCGCACATGTACAACCACCAAGAGAAAAACTTCCATCTACTGTTAAATCTGCTATATCTAATATTTTAAATGTTATGTATACACCAAGTACCATTACTGCCCATAGAATACCCTGGGAAATGGCATCTGGCATTGCACCTGCAAAGAAACTCATTTGTATTTTTCCTCCAAATTTTATTAGCTATATTATTTTCCAATATCTAAGCCTGAAACATCAATTCCTAATTCCTTAGCTATCTCTTCATTAACCTGTAATTCACATTTAGCTGCATCAAGATATTCTATCGGCATATCTTCAGGTGATGCTTCCCCTTTAAGAATCTTAGCTGCCATCTTAGCTGTCTTCTTACCTAAGTTATAATAATCAATACCATATGTTGCAAGACCACCATTATCAACCATACCTGATTCACCAACAATACATGGAATCTTATTCTCTGTAGCAACCATTGAAACTGTTGACATACCAGCTGCAATCATATTATCTGTCGGAATATAGATAGCATCTACTTTTCCTACCATTGATTCTACGACTGTCTGAATCTCATTTGAGTTAGATACTGTATATACTTTATATGTCATACTATTTGCTTCGATTTCTTTCTTAGCAATTTCAGCCTGGAATAAGGAGTTATCTTCTGCTGAATTGTAGAGGATACCTACTGTCTTACAATCAGGAATTAACTGTTTTAATAATGAAATCTGTTCTTTAATAGGCGTTAAATCTGATGTGCCTGTAACATTTGTGCCCGGTTTATCGTTAGAATCTACAAGTCCAGCTTCAGCAGGATCTGTAACTGCTGTAATGCAGATAGGAATATCTTCTGTCTTACCTGCTATTGCCTGTGCTGCAGGAGTTGCGATTGCTAAAACCAAATCTTTTTTATCATTTACGAATTTTGATGCTATTGTATCACAAGCTGACTGATCACCCTGTGCATTCTGCTGATCTATTTTAGCATCAATACCTTCTTCTTTAAGCCCGTCACAGAAACCCTTGTTAGCTGCGTCTAATGCAACATGCTCTGTTAACTGTATAACCCCAACGTTATACTTTCCTTTTCCTGATCCCGAATCACTTGATGAACCGCAGCCTGCAAGCATACCTGCTACCATGGCTGATGTCATTGTCATAGCTATAATTTTCTTTAATTTCATATTTTACCTCTTTCTTTTAACGCTTATAATATTTTCGATTACGAACGCGTTGTATTCGTAACACGTTAATGTATAAAAGTATCATAAAACACCTTATAATTTTACAATGCTTTGTGCAAATAGTCAATATTTAAAAGGCATAGAGATTATTAACTTAGGAACTTAACACCTAAGATAAAACTTATCTTCTCAAAACGAACTTATTCTGATGTATTTTTAGGCATAATTATACAATCATCATCAATCGTACAATCAGGCGACAACTCTCTAAGATAGTCTAATACATCTGTCTTATTCTTCTCATCTTCTAAATACAATGTCTTATAATTACTCTGCATACAAGGAACGTATGTCATTGACTTTAAACCGCTAATATCAATTTTCAAATTAATCATTCCATTATATTTCGTCTCACCATTAAACCAGAAATCACCAAGACTATATACAACTGGCTTACCATCTATATATTCCATTCCCTGAAGAACATGAGGGTGTCCTCCTATTATGGCATCTACTCCCGAAGCAATCATCTTCTGTGCAATCTCATGCTGGTATGCTTCGAAGTATTTACTGTCCTCCGTTCCCCAATGTATGTATGCTATAAGATAATCACATTGTTTGTCTGCACTTGCAATTACTTCATTTAATCTTGTATCATCATACATAAGAAAAATACCTGCTGAATCTTCTTTAGCTCCCGGTGTATATCTTACCTTTTCTGCACGACTTGCTGATACGAACCCAATCTTAATACCATTTACCACGTAATATACTACTTTCTCGGCTTCATTCGAATTTCTTCCACCTCCAACTGTTGTTATTCCTGCATTTCTAATTATATCAATTGTATCTTCAAATGCTTCATGTCCGAAATCGTATACATGATTATTAGCAAGTGATACTATATCAGCTCCCAATTCATTAAGGATTTTAACTCTTTCAGGTTTCGCCCTGAATGTGTACATTTTCCCAGGTATTGCACTTCCCCTGTCACTTATGGAGAACTCATTATTAAGCATAAATATATCCGCCTCGTTACATTGTTCTATTATCTTCTCACTTATGCAATCCTTTAGTCCTGAAGTGGTATCATAATAATCTAATACAAAACCATCTTCCGCAAGGCATATATCTCCTGCAAATAACAGACTGACTTCATCCGTCTTTTTTGCATCCTTATGTATATCTTCTTTATCTTCAAGAAATTCATCACATAAAACAAACAGGGATTTCCCTGTCTGAATATAAAAATCCCTGTTTATATTGTTACCACTTAAACCCAGTTCACTTACAACCTTTAAACTGTACTGTTTAGTAAACCATTCCACGAAATCTTTTGTTGATTTATCCGATTGTTTTATTTCCAGATATTGTTTTACTATATCTAACTTATCTATAAGTTTATTTTTTGAATTATCTAATGTTGTTACTTTAAAATCATTTGCATCTTCCTTACCATCCTTAGATATTTCTATATTATTTTCAGTACTGTCTCCAGATGATTCATCAGCATTTTCTTTTATTGCATTCTCATCATTTGATGTAATACAATAAGTATTAACCTGGATACTTATTGTATTGAGTTTATCATTAAATATACCTAATATTGAAATAAGAAAAATAACTATTATAGATACAATACTAATTGCTTTCCTGTTGTTCATCTATATCCTCCCAGAATATGTAACTTCCTTTTCGATTTTTCTTCATAAAGTATAATGCCTTGTCTGCTTTCTGCAGTGTCTCCATAACACTTTCGTTACTTGCACTATATGATATAGCTATACCAATTGAACATGAAACCAATTTATTATGAGGAATATTTACATCTTGTTTTATATATTTACTAACAACATCAACAAATCCATCACTAATTTTGTTATATATGTCATCAGCCACCTTGAATACCTGTTCTTTAGAAACATTATTCAATACAACAACAAACTCGTCTCCACCATATCTTACGGCATATCCGATTTTATTACTAACACTACTAAACACCTTAGCAAATTCTACCAATACCACGTCTCCGACATCATGACCGAATGTATCATTATAGTATTTGAAATTATCAAGGTCAGCATATAGAATTGCAATAGAATTATTACAATTACTATGTTCATCTATCTTCTTAGCAAAACCCTGTCTGTTATATAGTCCGGTAAGCATATCTGTAATTGCTAAAGAGTTAAGTTTCTCATTAATTTCTATAATATTCTTTCTGGATTTAATTCTTTCAATTCCACTTGATAGCTGTATTATAGCAGTTTTAATGATTACAAGATCATCATCTGATAAAAATATTCTGCTTCTTCTGAAATTCTTATGCATATTAACTGTTGCTAAAAATACAGAATTAACTCCTTGTTCATCCATAACAGGAACTCCTACCAGAGTAACTATTTTATTCTTGCCAAATAATGATATAATTCTATTAAATTCTAAGAATGACTTATCTGTTCTGTTAACAATAAATGATCTCTTCATAAGATTCATAAAATCAAATATATCATTATATGAAGCTGATATATCTTTTCTTAACTCCTTGTATAATTCATCTACATCATCTTTTTTTCTCTCAAGCATAAGGATACTATCAAAATTAAAATTATTTTGTAGCGTTATCATTGTATTCTCTATCAATGTACCTGTATCATTATCCTCTTTATTAAGCATCTCTTGAAGGAATGACAAAAATTTAATATCTTTCTTACGTTCTGATAACTGTTTCTCCTTACCTACATTATATGATAAGTCAATTAAAGACTCGAGTGGAACATTTAAAAGTCCCGAAGTAACAGGTCTTGAATTTATATTTTTGCCATCAATTATATACATAATGTTCTGCATCTTAACTACGTATCCATTTTCTCTACAATAGCTTAATCCATTTTCTAAAACTTCAGATGCTTTGGCTTCGTCACCACATTTTTTACAAAATCTGTAATATTCTGTGGTAAAGCTTGTAATAATATAGAACATAGCACCCTTGCATACTTCAAAATATGAGTCAGCTGCCTCAAAATATTCTCCCGCTTGCTCATAATCTCCATTATTAACATTTAAAATACCATTTATAAAATTGTAAATCATCAAATCTTCATGCCAATATGCATAATCTACCTCTTCTCCCTCATCAGGATATAGCAAGTGACTTATTCTAATCTCCATATTGCTAAGACATTTATATGCACGATATTCATTACCAACCATATAGTAAGAAAATGCCTGCAGACCATATAACTTAGACGCATTACATATCTGTATGGTTTCAATCTCAAGGTTGTCTAACATCTTAAATATTGTATCAAAATAATTGCATGCCGATATAAAATCCTGAACACAAATACAATTAATCGCCATATTATAAAGTGCTTCTGCAATTCCCTCTGCGTTCCTATTCTTAATCAGAATATCTATGGCATTACTGAAATATTCATTAGCCTTTGTATGTTGTTCAGATATTATACTGTTATAACCCATTCCAAGATACAGGTTGGCTCTTCGTCTTAAGTCACCGTCAAGCATATTAATCTTTAGCTTCTCATTATAGAATCTGCTGCCACATTTATGGTAACCTTTCTCTGAAAACAAAACTATATATTTCGTATAAGCAGATGTTAAAAAATTATAGTTACCTAACATTTTACCTACAGCAATTCCATTCTTAAATGTCTCTGATTCCTTACAATTAATAAAATGTCTGATTGATTCATCATCATTATCATATCCAAAAATTGTATAATATGCGTAAGTATTAAGATAATTATATTTTTTAAGCTTTCTTAATATTTCTTCATTAACTCTTACCTTGCTGAAATCTACTGTGAACACATCTCTCCAACCACTAAATTGTGCAGCTTCCCTTATCATCTCTGCATTGAATTCCAGATTTTCATCACCTAACTTCTTAGAGATTGCTATACATCTGTCTGCATATTTATATGCTAAATCTGACTGTGTCATATTCATCTGAGCAAGTCCACATATATAATTATAGGTATAGCTCTCATATAAGTCAGTCTCCCCGTTATAGAGTGGCAGCATCTTCTCACAATTAAGCATTGCAGAATTATTATCATCCTCTAAAACATTACAAAGTGACCTGATTACATAAAAATCAAACTTATCCTTATTCTCTATATTAAGTTTTTCTTCTGCAATCCTGCTATTTATTATTCCCATATAATGTTCAGCATCTTCTAATGCTAACATAAGGTAAAGGTTTCTTAATTTAACCAGGTAGTCTCTAAAAAAACGTCTGTTTGGTATAAATGTCGAACGATAATTACCATAATCTAATTCTTTATCACTCTTCCACTCAAATATTATATTCATATCCTCTGCCTTATTAATCATCTTATTAAAGTATTCTTCAATATAAGAAAGTGGAGATTGTAATTCATTATATATAATCAGTAACTTTATATTAAGTCCTTCGATATTATTCATTAATTCATTAATAACTTTCATCGATGACTTTCCTGCATACTGGAATCGGTCAAGTACAATAAGTAATGGTGTTTTTAGTGATATATAACTATAACATTTGATAATTGACTGTATGAATTTCTTCATCTCATAATGAACCTCTGATGTTATAATCTGTTCCGTTCTATGTGCCACGCCTGTTGAAAGGTAAGAAACAAATATCTCTTTATGGAGTGAATATACATCGCATCTGTCTATAAATTCACTTACGTTCATATCATTCGAAAAAAACTTCTGGTAATAATATCGTATACCATTTATTAATGGTTCATAAGGTTCTTTAATGTCATTTTTAGAATATCTATGATATAAAAGACCTTTCTTATAGACATCACCAACAATTTTCTCAATATCTTCAAGTCTCATATCCAACATATTATAATGTTTCACAAACATTATCTTCTCTGTTGACATATTATCATCAGTCACATATGAATAAAATAAATTCTTAATATAATTTGTGTGATTCAAATTCATCCCTCACGGTCCATATAATGTATTTATCAAAAGTAGTAAATGCTACTATTATTTCTATTCTACTATATTTTTAAAATATAATCAACTTATCTTTATTTCAAATCCAGGCATAAGTTTTAATATTTTTATAACTATATGTTGTGGTTTCCTATTGACACCGCAACTAAATGTTGTATAATAATTTTATATTTTATTACTTATCGAATTGAGATAGTAATTTGAAAATAGTGTGAAAAATAATGCAGATGCGATTATTGTTCACACGGCTATTTGTTTCTGAGCGAAAGCAAATAGCTTTATGGCAGATGAGAAATCTCCTGTGCAAATTTCTCATCGCTTCATCTCAATAAGTTGCTCAGAAATGGAGATTCCTATGAAAATAATTAAACGAAGCGGTGCAGAAGTCCAATTTGACATAAGAAAAATATCTGCCGCAGTAAAAAAAGCTAATGAAGGTGTAATTGACAGTGAAAAACTTACTAACGAACAGATTGAGATAATCTCTGAAAACGTCACTAAAATATGCAGTGATATGGAACGTTCTCTTAATGTAGAAGAAATTCAGGATTTAGTAGAGAATCAGATAATGAATGAGAAAGCATTTGCAGTGGCTAGAAATTATATTACTTACAGATATAAACGTGCATTAGTAAGAAAATCTAATTCTACCGACGAACAGATTCTAAGTCTTCTTCAATTTGATAACGAAGAAGTTAAACAGGAAAATTCTAACAAGAATCCTATGGTAAACAGCGTACAGCGTGACTATATGGCAGGTGAAGTAAGCAAGGATATAACAAAAAGATTCCTGCTTCCCGAGGATATTTTAGATGCTCATGAAAAAGGAATTATACATTTTCATGATGCAGATTATTTTGCACAGCATATGCACAACTGCTGTCTTATTAACCTTGAAGATATGCTCCAGAATGGAACTGTAATAAGTGAGACCACTATTGAGAAACCTCACAGTTTCTCAACTGCCTGTAATATTGCTACACAGAGCATTGCTCAGATAGCAAGTTCACAATATGGTGGTCAGAGCATAACCCTTTCACATTTAGTTCCATTTGTACAGGTAAGCCGTGAGAAATTTCGTCGTGAGGTGCGTGACGAATTCATTGCAACCGGTATTGAAGCTACTGAAGAAACGATTAATAAAGTTGCTGAACTCAGAGTCAGAAAAGAAATTAAACAGGGTGTCCAGATGATTCAATATCAGGTCATAACCCTTATGACAACTAACGGCCAGGCTCCTTTCATCACAATATTTATGTATCTTGATGAAGTTCCTGAAGGACAATTACGTGATGACTTAGCACTTGTGACCGAAGAAGTTCTTCGCCAGCGAATAATAGGTATTAAAAATGAAAAGGGTGTATATATTACTCCTGCTTTTCCTAAGCTTATCTATGTTCTTGAAGAAGATAACATACATAAGGACAGTAAATATTGGTATCTTACTAAGCTAGCTGCCGAATGTACTGCTAAGAGAATGGTTCCTGACTACATATCAGAGAAAATCATGAAGAAACTTAAAGATGGTAATTGCTATCCTTGTATGGGCTGCCGTTCATTCTTAACTGTATATAAAGACGAGAATGATAAATATAAATTCTACGGAAGATTTAATCAGGGAGTCGTTACACTTAACTTAGTCGATGTAGCTTGTTCATCCGGTGGAGATTATGATAAGTTCTGGAAGATATTAGATGAACGTCTTGATTTATGCAAACGTGCACTTATGTGTCGTCACAACCGTCTTAAAGGTACTCCATCAGATGTCGCACCTATCTTATGGCAATATGGTGCATTAGCGAGATTAAAGAAAGGTGAAACCATAGACAAGTTATTATATAATGGTTATTCTACTATTTCTCTTGGATATGCCGGTCTATATGAGTGTACTAAATATATGACTGGCAAGTCACATGTTGACCCTGATGGTAAGACTTTCGCACTCAAAGTAATGCATTGTCTTAACGATGCCTGCCATAAATGGGCTGATGAGACAAATATTGACTTCAGCCTTTACGGAACACCACTTGAGTCTACTACTTATAAATTTGCTAAATGCTTACAGAAACGATTTGGCAAAATTCCCGGTGTAACCGATAGAAACTACATTACAAACAGTTATCACGTTCATGTAACTGAACAAATTGATGCATTTACCAAGCTTAAATTTGAATCAGAATTTCAAGAATTATCCCCAGGTGGTGCAATCAGTTATGTCGAAGTACCAAATCTTCAAAACAACCTAGATGCCGTACTGGAAGTAATGAAATATATCTATGACAACATAATGTATGCTGAACTTAATACTAAGAGTGATTATTGTCAGGTCTGTGATTATAACGGAGAAATTCAGATTGTTACTGATGATGATGGTAAACTCGTATGGGAATGTCCTAACTGTGGTAACCGTAATCAGGATAAAATGAATGTTGCCAGAAGAACTTGTGGTTATATAGGTACACAATTCTGGAATCAGGGACGTACACAGGAGATTAAAGACAGAGTATTACATTTATAATTATTTGAGTACATTTAAAGACACACACTTAAACCGATGTATCCGGCTTAAGTGTGTGTCTTTTGAATGTACTCAAAATTTGATTCAAAAAAAAGATATCTTACAAATTTTCCTGACCATTTTCTTAACCAAAAAGTTCTGATAACTTATCCGCAATATCATTCTTTCTACGTCTGTTATTCTTGCGACTAACCGATTCCATTACATTATCAATTCGTTTAAGCACCGTTTCTCTTACAAATGGTTTAGTTATATAATCACTTATACCTAAGGATATCAGTTCCATCTGAGATTCTTTAGACGAATCTGATGTCATTACGATAACTGGAATGTCTTCATATTTTTCATCTTTCTTAATGATACTTAAGAATTCTTTACCATCCATATACGGCATAATTAAATCAAGTATTATTATGTCAATTACTCCCGATTCCTTAAGTTTAATTAAGGCATCATTTCCATTCTCTGCCTCAACTATATCATATTTATCGCTAAACATTTCTGCCAACATCAGTCTGTTAAGTCTGTAGTCATCGACAATTAACATTCTTCCTTTGTTTTTCTTCTTCTCGCCATCTACTTCCTTACGATAGATACTGAGAATACTATCTATCTCTTTCTGTGCCGTGATGTCATTAAGTGTACCAAATAAAAGGTGTTTGTTTCCTATCTTCTGTATATATTGTAATCTTAACTTTACCCACATATTAGTACCATTATTCTTAATTCTTTCATATTCAGCCTCTGCAATTTTCTTAGTTCTTATAGCCGTCTCAAATGCACTAATTACATTTTCTTTGTAATTCTCATCTATTATAGAAATTGCATTTTCTATCTTAAGTGCAGTATCTGAGCTTCCAAACATATCATAAAAACCCTCGTTAACTCTTAATAGTTCAACATTTCCATCTGAATATTCATATATTACTATTGTCTGAAGATTATTACCAAATATCATCTCCATTTGAGGGTTCTTCTCAAATAGTGCATTTATATTTATCTGCTCTGAGTCTTCTGATTTATTCTTGCCCGATTCATTGTTATGAAATTCTTCATTCGAATCTATTAATTTCAGATAATCCTCAACTGGCATAGGTGATGCGAAATAATAGCCTTGAACATAATCACAGCCAATACTTCTTAAGAATCTCGCCTGTTCATAAGTTTCAACACCCTCAACTACAACTGGAAGATTAATCCATTTAGCCATTCTTATTACTGAAGCTAGAATATTATCTCCCCTGCCCGGTATATCCGTATTGGATAGAAATCTCATATCTACTTTAAGTATATCGACAGAGATATCTTTTAAAGTATTAAGTGATGAATAACCACTTCCAAAATCGTCCATTAATATTATGAAACCATATAACTGTAATTTAGTGATAATGTCCTTGATAACAACAGGATTTTCAACATATGCACTTTCTGTAAGTTCAAGATTTAATAGTGCTGGTGGTACATTATATTTATCAGTAAGTCCCTTGATAATATCTACTATCTTAGGATTATACATATTCACTCTTGAAACATTTACTGAAATCGAATAAGGTGTTCTTCCTTCGTCCATCCACTTTCTAAGGTACTTACATGCTTTCTCCCATACGTAATAATCTAATTTAGATATATATCCATTCTTCTCTAAAACTGGAATAAATTCACCCGGCATTACCATTCCCTTGGTAGGATGAAACCATCTTACTAATGCCTCTGCACCATATGGCTTATTATTCTCCAAACTATATTTAGGCTGGAAATACAAATCAAACTGTTCCTTTTCAATAGCACATTTCATATCATTGATTATTTCCTGCTCATGAATAATAGCCTTACTCATCTTATCATTATAAAATGTATAGAACTTAACATAATTGCCTTTGCTGTAATTAGATGCTAATGTAGCCCTGTTAAATATAGTCTCCATAGGAAGATTATTGTCCTCAATGACATATAACCCCAGGTTAGGAACAATATCATATTCAGGATTATATTTAGCTAACATATTTCTTATATCTGCAATACGACGTAAAATAGTTGATTCATCATATCTGTGACATATTCCAAATACATCAGATTCAATTCTTCCAAACGTCGCATAAGGCATAACCGAATAAACATCCTTTAATTGCTTACCGATATATACCAAAAGCTTGTCACCCTCATTATATCCGAAGAATGAGTTAACCATCTGGAATCTGTCCACATCAAACCTTATAAATACAAATTTCTTATCATTATTACACCTTAACATCTCTCTTGTCACGTCATAGAATTTCTTTTTATTATACATTCCCGTAAGGGGATCATATTCTGCAATATATTTAAGTTCATTAAATGTCGATAACTGACTTCTGTATATAGCATTTCTTAGTCTAGCCTTAACAATTCCCTTATCATATGGTTTTCTTATATAATCCCATGCCCCCATATTTAAAGCCCTTTTCTCATTATCAATTCCCTCAAGGCCTGTTGTAATGATTATAGGAATATTTTTCCAATCACAATTCTCATTGATAATCTTAAGAAATTCAAACCCATCTAAATTAGGCATACATAAATCAAGCAAAACAGCCGAAACTCCTCGGCAATGCTCCTTAATATATTCTATGCCGCCGTTACCATTATCAAATTCATGAACCTCATAATTGTCCTCTAAATATGATACTAAAATTTTTCTGTTAACTTGCTCATCATCTATCACTAAAACTACTTTTTTTTCATTCACTGTATACTTCCTCCTAAATGTCCAAAAATTGTTCATTTATTGCTTTCGACGTTCCGTTAAGAGATTATATGTTTATAATATTCTCTTAGCTATATAGTGTAAATTTTACCATATTTTTATATTTCTTACAATGATTTTTGTATATTTTACACAATTAAAGCAAAAGTCAGAAAATCAGAAAAATAAAAGCGGAATATTCTCGTTTTCAAAGAATATTCCACTTTTACTATTTCTTTTTAATTGCCACATTCTATACTGATTTTATTAAACTCATCTAATAAATCATCTATTTTGACATTCTTCTTATCTTCACCCTTAATATCTAATACAACGTTTCCTTTATGCATCATAACAAGTCTGTCACCATATTCTACTGCATATCTGAGATTATGCGTCACCATCATTGTTGTCAGTTTCTTCTCTTTAACGATTTTATCTGTAAGCTGCATAATTATTTCAGCTGTTTTAGGATCAAGTGCTGCTGTATGCTCATCAAGAATAAGAAATTCTATCGGTGTAAGTGTAGACATTATAAGAGCCATCGCCTGACGTTGTCCGCCTGATAAAGCACCAACCTTGACATTTAACTTATCTTCAAGTCCAAGATTGAGTTCTCTTAGCATTTCCCTATAGTCTTCTTTTCTCTTTTTATTAATTCCACTTGAAAGTCCGTACATTTTCCCTTTGTTATCTGCCAAGGACATATTTTCAAGAATAGTAAGATTAGGCGATGTTCCCATTGCAGGATTCTGATATACCCTTCCGATTATCTTATGTCTTATATGCTCCTTCTTATTAGTTATATCTTCTTCGCCAATATAGATTTTACCGCTGTCTACTGGAATACTTCCACAGATTATATTAAGCATTGAAGTCTTTCCTGAACCATTACTTCCGACAATTGATACAAATTCTCCGTCTTGCACCTGAAAATTAAAGTCTTTAAACAGACACATCTGGTTGACTGTACCGGGATTATAATATTTATTTATATTTTTTAACTCTAGCATTTTAATCCTCATTTCTGAGCAACTTATTGCAAAAAAGCGATGATAATTTCGCACAGGCGACTTCTCATCTGCCATAAAAGCTATTTGCTTTCGCTCAGAAACAAATAGCCGTGTAAAAAATAATTGCATCCACATTTTTTTTACACTATTCACCTCTATTTAGCCTCTTCTTTGATGATTTTAGGCTTATTTTTAAACATATTACTGATTATTAAAATTAATAAGAATAATACTGCTGTTATAAGTTTTAAGTCTGATGCTTCCATACCCATATTAATTGCAATGGATATACAAGCTTTATATATAATTGAACCAAATATAACTGCTGAAGTTGCCTTTACAAATTTAATGTTCTTTAACAGTTTAGTTCCTATGATAACACTTGCAAGACCTATAACCATTGTTCCTGTACCTGATGAAATCTCAAAGAAACCATTCATCTGGCAGTAAGCACTTCCTGCTAATGCTGCAAATGCATTGGCAATTGCAAGACCTACTATCTTAGCAATACCTTTATTTTTAGCAACAGAAGTTACTAATACATCATTATCGCCTACTGCTCTTAATAAAAGTCCTGATTTCGTTTTCAGGTACCAGTCAAGAACTAATTTAACAATTATAACTAAGATTGCGAGAACAATTATATATGAATATTTCTCAAGTGACTGTGGGATTATTTTATCCATAAATTTATTTTCAAATATATTGTCCTTGGAAAATATAGCTACGTTGGCAGAGCCTGCAATTCTTAGGTTAATTGCATACAGACCTGTCATAACAATTATACCTGATAATAAATCTCTTACTTTAAATACTACATGGATAATACCTGTAATTGTTCCTGCAATTGCTCCTGCCAATAACGCTGCAAGCAGTGTCACATATGGATTGACATCTTTCAAAATAAGCATTGCTGTTACTGCCGCACCTAACGGAAATGTGCTGTCTACTGACAAATCAGGGAAATCTAATATCTTATATGTAATATAGACACCTAATGCCATTATCGAAAACAGCAATCCTTCTCTTATTACACCTAGAATAATATCTACCATTTTAAAGCTCCTAATCTTATTTATCTATTGTATCGAATACTTCTGCTGCAGACTCTTTCATTTCATCTGGTACTGTGATTCCAAGATTATCTGCAACCTTACTATTAATATATAAACTTGATTCTTCTATTGTCTCAAAGTTAATTTCACTTGCTTTTTTCTCACCTTTTAATACTTTAGCAGCCATTTTGCCTGTCTGGATACCTAATTCATAATAATCAAGACCTACTGTTGCAAGACAACCGATTTTAACCTGCTCAATTTCACTTCCAAATACCGGAATATTCTTCTCTGATGCTTTCTGTAAAATAATTGGTAATGATGAAACAACTGTGTTATCCGTAAGGTTATTAATACAGTCAACTTCATTTAATAATGAATCTGTTGCCAAAGGAATATCTGCTGATGTTGAAATACCTTTATCTACTATCTCAACTCCATATTTTGGTGCTAATTCTTTATATTCAGCAATTGCTGAAATAGAGTTAACTTCACTTGTACAGTAGATAATACCAATCTTCTTAACATTAGGTGTTATCTGTGTAATCATCTCTAACTGTTTCTCAACTGGAAGTTTATCACTTGTTCCTGTTACTTCTCCGACAGGAGTTCCATCTTCTTTAGCAAGTTCTGCTTCAATCGGATCTGTTATTGCAGTAAAAATAACAGGTATATTCTGTTTTCTTGCTGCACTGTATGCTGCCTGTGCCATCGGTGTTGCAATTCCGCAGATAAGGTCAACTTTATTTGAAACAAAATTAGAAATTATCTGGTTGGCAATTCCTGTATCTGCCTGTGAGTTTTTATATGTAATCTTAAGATTTTTACCCTCTTCATACCCCTCCTGTTTAAGTCCCTCTATGAAACCATTACGACAATTATCTAATGAACCATGTTCTGCGAACTGTCCGATACCTATTGTAACTGTTGATGAATCTTTCTTATCACCACAACCTGTAAATACTCCCATTGCTAAAACTGCTGTCATTGCTAATGCTAATAATTTTCTCTTCTTCATAATATTAATCTCCATTCCTGCGCCTATCCGCATAATCTGATTTGAATATAAAATATTCATATATGACTTTTACGGAACAAAAAAGTCCCAAGCACTATTTCTAATGCTTGAGACGAATAATTCCGCGGTACCACTCAAATTGATTTTTAAAAAATCCACTTAATCATATACAATCATATATGCCATACAATAACGGTAATGGTCTCCGTCAATTCATACTGTTAATTCTGAATTGCCCTCAAAAGTCCATTCAGCCAAAAATTCAATATTGCATTTCCACCATCTGCAACTCTCTGTAATTAAATACTAAAGCCTACTACTCTTTCTCAAAGGTTTAAATATTTACTTTTCATATCTTAATACCTATTATTCTATTTGTCAAGTACGAAAACTAAATTTTTAACTTAATACATCTGTATGATTTTCTTCTGTTGTAGTATCTTCTTCATTCTTTTTTGTTGTAGTGTCTTCTTCTACTTTCTGTCTATTGATATTAAAGGTAATGGTCTTAGAATTACTTAAGCCCTTTCCATCATTTACTATATATGCAATATCTATAGTTTTACTCTCGATATCTCCATTAGCTATTATATTCTCAAGTGAAGAAAATGTTCCATTATTAATCTGGTGCTTAGCAGAACCTGATACGGTGTCATAATAATATGCTGATACTTTACTCTTTAATAATTCAACTATTTTATCATAATTTTCCTGTACAGATAAATTATTATCATATTCGTATGTAATCTTTTTCTTATTACTGTCAGACCACAATTTATTATCAAAATAAATCTCCGGAATATCTCTAACATATAATGTCGCACCTGTTGAAACTTTAGTTCCATTAGCATCTGTAAATTCATAACTTATATTATATGTGCCTGCCTTTGCAAATGCATTTTCTTTACTTATCTTAGTTCCATTACCCGTAAATACTGACATTGTAACCTTAGATGATGCATCATTTCCTGACGAATCTGAAGCTGATATACCCTCTGATAAGTTGAGTACTGTTCCAACATTTGTAACGAACTGCTTCTTTGTATTATTAATCTTTACTTCATATACTTTCTTTGGAAGTATCATTACATTCATATCAACTAATTCTTTGATGCCATCAATTCTTCCCTTGCATGAATACTGCCACATATAATACTTAAATGTCATATCAGGCAATAAATCACCATAGCGGAACATATTAGCTGCATAATTAGATGAATTATATTCATTAAAATACCAGGCAACCCAGCTCTTATATTTAGAAGTTATCACAGGCGAATTAATTCTGTTGACATAGTCATCTTTACACATATATACCATTGAATCATAGCCATATCTCTCCACAGTATCGCAAAATACCGATATGATATTCGTAAGCTTTGACTGTGTAAGTCCACTGTATGTTCTGTATCCTTTATCCGTTTCCCAGTCAATAACTACAGGAAGTGTAATATTGTAACCGCTTATATATTTAAGAGTTAATGATGCCTCCTCTAAAGCCTCCTGCTCAGTAATTGCCTGTGAGAAGAAATACACACCAACCTTTATTCCGTTTGCCAAAGCACCCCTTACATTTTCATCAAATCTTGAGTCCTTACATAATTTTCCCGACTCATAACCTCTGTTGCCGACTCTTATAAATGCATACTCAACGCCTGCTGCCTTAACCTTTGCCCAGTCAATCTTGCCCTGATGATATGATATATCAATTCCATAAGAAATCTGATTCTCATCATAATTAGTTGAAGGAATTGTCTTAATATCAGCCGAATTAATTGATGCAATTCTCTTAACTGATGCCTCTTTATCATCTGCAATAGGTGTTGTACTAACTGATAATTTAGATACATCAACTGTTTCTTTCTCAGTCTTCTTCGTTGTCTCTTCTATACTCTGAGTCTCACTAGCAGTTGTTGTAGCTGCTGTCGTAGTCTGAGTCTCTTTAGGCTTAGTCTCTTCTTTAACAGTATTTCTGTCTCTCTCAGTTGTCTCGTAAGATGACTCTGCCTCAACCATAATAGGTTCATTTGCCACCGCTGTAAGTTTCGATGCATTAGTAACCCTGCATACGATAATCACAACTAAAAATGTAAATATCCAGGTCGAAACCGCACCCCATAAGGCCCGCTTATTCTCATATCCTTTATACCATGTACATAATCTGTCATATTTCTCTTTAACAAATTTATATGTATTATCTGTTATTTTCTTTAATTTTGTCTTTATTTCATTATTATTTATCTTAATCTTCATTATTAATCTCCGTATTAGCGTCATTATATACCGTAGAAATATCCATATTCACTATTCACTATTCACTATTCACTATTCACTATTCACTATTCACTATTCACTATTCACTATTCACTATTCACTATTCACTATAGAATAGTATAAACTTTTCTTTATATTTTTTCAATATATTCTTCTTTCATTTCTTGTATAATTCTGTCATATTCACGAAGATTTTTAGACTTTTTAATTTTCTTTATCATTTTCTCACTATTTTCAAAACATTCCTGCATATATAGCCATATTTCTTTCATCTTAAATAACACCGGAACTTCACCCGACATATAATCCTTGTATCTTTCATATATTTTATCGTGAAATTCAAATATCTTATCAGCTTCTATTTCTTTATCTTCTTTAATCATTTGTGGCAGACAAGGGTTCTTTAGAATACCTCTGCCAAGCATTATTGCATTAATTCCATCAAATCTTTCACATATAGATTTATAAGCAGCCTTAGTAAAAACATCTCCATTATAACAGAGTTTTAAACCCGTATTCTCCATCGCATATTCAAATGTATTATATCTTACAGGCTTCTTATACAAATCTTCTCTAGTTCTTGGGTGGATTATAAGTTCTGAAATAGGATATCTATTATATATTTCTAGAATGTCCTGCCACATATCCTCATCATATAGCCCTACTCTGGTCTTAACTGATATTTTCATATTATATTTATCATATGTTTTATTAAATATTTCATCAAAAAATCCGTCTAATCCATCTAAATCACCAAGAAAGCCTGCACCTTTTCCTTTAGAAATGACTGTACCCGATGGACAACCGATATTAATATTGACTTCTTCATAGCCAAGTCCTGCTAATTCCTCTGTTGCACTTATGAAATCTTTAGCATTATTAGATAATAATTGCGGTACTAAATTTATACCTTTATTGTTCTCCGGCAAAATATCTTTAAATTCTTTTAATCTTCTGATTCCATTCGGACTTGTAGAGATAAATGGTGCGAAGTATTTATCTATTCCACTAAAAATCTCGTTATATGTATTTCTATATAAATATCCTGCAACGCCCTCCATTGGTGCAAAATATAGCTGTATGTTTTCTGTATTCATATGTTCCTCTTTCCTAAGCGATTTATTGTAGTGATGTGCTGAGAAATTCGCATAAGCGATTTCTCAGCTGCCATAAAAGCTATTTGTTTTCGCTTCGAAACAATAGCTACAAGAAAAAAAATTCAAAATTTTTTAACATAATCATACAATTATAATTTTTACTAATTTCTCATTAAACTCATTTTTGCTTAAAATTTTTCTACCATAATCTGTATTAGAGTAATAATAGCACTCTCCCATTTCATAATTACATATTTTTTTATTATTTAATACTTCTAAAAAATAATTTTTTTCTATTTTTTCTAAAAGAATTTCAATATATTCTGTCGCCATTTTTATCTTACCTCAATAATCGTTATCAGTTCAATATCAAATAATATTTCCCTATATGCTTCTAATTCACCCTTATTAATATGCTTGTATTCATTTTTATCAAAAATATAATTGTTTTCTAAAAAATAGATTCTAGAACAAATTATATCTTTAATTGTGATATTTTTTGTCATCTTATTAATTATTCTATATTGGCATATTTCCAATATTTATTTCTATCATGTTTTTTAAAGATAAGTGCTAATTCAATTCCAATTGAATCACTTCCGTAACAACAGGCTAAATCATGATTATTAATACATTTTTCAATAACTTGCGGATAATCAATTTCATCAAATGAATTTAAATAAATTAAATCATCAATATTCATATCATTCTTCTCCATATCTTCTAGATAGTCATTCCTACTGACAAATACATAACGATACTGTTTCTTTGAATCAATCAATTCCAATACCTTTTCTAAATTCTCAATTTGGGTTCTAGCAATAGAAACATAATATATCTTATCATTTTTATGATATTCAATCTCTTTTCCTAACTGTAAATAATCTATTTCAAATGAATCTGATATCTTTTTCCAACATTTCTTATATCTTCCAACTTTAGAACTAGGCTCTATAACTTCTTCTAAAACAATTAAATAAATATACAAGGGATTATCCAATATCATTTCTTTTTGAATTTGCTGTAAACAAAATTCAAAAAATTTATCCTTGTTCAAATTAATACCAGTTGCATTATAGCTAATTAAGTTTGCATCCCAACTTTTTTCCATATTATTAGTTACCCAGCCATAATAATCACTTAATTTTTCACTATGTTCTCTCCACATTTTCATGTTTTAAATATCACTCATTTCTATTATCCTTATTTTAGTAATCAAAATGTTTCAATCAGACATCGTCTATTGTTATATATACCAGTATATCTGTTTTTGTTTCTTTTGCAATCTTCATTCATATAATCAATCTTTATAATTTCACAGTATTTTCAATCTTCACTCAAATAACAATGGTATATATAAACTCGCCACAATTATTTTTTTCATAATCTTCTATATACCTCAAAGCCCTTAATTTGCTCTTTTGATAGAATTCTTCCGAACTATCTTTATTCATATACCAGCTATCAAATGTCATTTTGATATTTTCATTTTCTATCTTATAAACATCGCCACCTAAAATACCTATTTTCCGTTTTGACAATTCTTCGAATATCTCTTTTATATTGTCCTTATCCCAAGCATATTCATTTATTCCGAGCGATAATAAGCTTATTCCCTTTTTTAGCAATTCATTTGAAATAACATTTGTAATTACTTCCATAATCATATCTCCTAGTATAATATCTTTTAGATGCCTTATTTTATATAAAACTTAATAGTTTCCTTTGTTCAATAGGCTTAGTTAAGCCCATAATATAATTGTCCCAGTGGGCAATAAGATAATGGTTCTTTTTTCTCCTGTTAAACCAGTAATAGTCGCTTCATACAAAGTCTGTTCCATTGACATGGAAGTTAGTAAGTAGCTAATCCTCCTGCGATTGTCGCTGTCGTATCTGTATCATCTTATAGTTCTTTACTTTTGACCTGATCCGATATCCTTACATAATAGATTTTCTCATCTTCCAATCTAATGCATGCCAACTTTGCATTTTCCTGTACACTTCCCATTACACACCCACAATCTATATCATAGAAAATGCAATCCAGGCTTTCATCATACATACGGTATACATTACCATTATTATAAGGAAATTCCTCATACTTTATTGTTGGTGTATGTCCAGCAATAATCATTCCATGCTCAACTCCACCACACATATACGCATCATCTCTGGCATGCAAGTAGAAATCCTCAACACTTTCATAAGATTCCTCTGTATCAACATGGTCAAGGCTTTCAATATATCCTGCATGAACAACGATACAGGTTCTCTTATTTATATCTATTTTATAGAAGTACGGCATTTTTTCAACTATTTTCGCCCAGTCACAAAGCAATGCGAACGAAACCAATTTCTCATTAATAAGTTTCCCAATTGTTCCATAGTAATCAAAAAATACATTATTATTCTGCTCAGCAAATTTTTGAACTGCTTTATACAAGGTTCTGGAATCTTCAATACTATTCTCATCCAGTTCTGCCTCATCACATACATATTTCATGATGCAAATGTTTGTCAGGAACTCTTCATCATGATTTCCTCTTACAAAAATCACATTCTTAGTTGCATTACTGATCCAACTCATCATTTCATAATTCTTTGTACCCCGATCAATATAATCTCCAGCGCAAATTAGCAAATCTCTGTCGCTAAAATGAATCTTTTCAAGCATCTGCTGAAATTCATCATAACATCCATGGATATCAGACATCACATATGTATTCATAGTACAATCTCCTTCATATATTTCTTTATGTAATTTATCTGCTTGTTCCATTACCTTTTCATAATCATCACACCATCGCCACTCTATACATTTTGTCACGCAAGCACATTGCAGACAAAACAGAGCCTTAATATGATATTTTTATAAGTCTATCTGTGTACATATAACCTGAACGATACACCCACATATAGCTATTTGCACCTTCTTCACATCATCTCTGTTTACGATTGCAGAAATTTCATCATAAGCTGCATCTTTTCATTTAGTTCATGTGTTTCCTTTGTAAGTAAATCTAACTGCTCTTGCATATTTAGAAACATCTGTACCAATAACGACTTATCCATATCATTAAGTTGTTCTTCTGTGAAATTCATCTGCATAATTACGTCTCTTTTTAAAATTTAAATAAGTATTGCATATTTAAAGTAAGCAAGCTAGTATTGTTTTTCTGCTATTAATTAGTTCATTATATCAGACCAAAATGGTATTGGATTGATATTTTCAAATTCTATCTTTCCTTGCTCTTTCCCACCAAATTCGACTTCAAAATAATCTTCTAGATTTTGACCGTAATAAATAATATCTACATCGTGTATAGAAATTATTGGAGGATTATCCTCTGGAATCATAGATATATATCTGTGTCCATAAACCGGAATCAATTTAGGAGCACTTTTCAGTCGTTCCCTTACAACTAGTGCAATATCTATTTCATTATCTGGTTCTTTCCCCCAATCATCGCACCAATAAACCTCCTCTGCTAATTCGTCAACATCTTCAATTGGTCTATTTATAATTTTCTTGATAATCATAATATTATCTTGATTAAGATTTCTCCAGTCAATAAAGCCCTTAGATATTGGTAATGCCATCATTAAAAATTCTTTTAGACTCTTTGGAAATGTTATTTTATATATACCTTCAATTTTTGCTATTTCTTCAACCGTTAATCCTATTTCAAATTCAACACCTTGCTGTTTCAATATTTTTATACTTTCTTCATAAATCAACATTATTATCTCCATCATTTGATTTGTGTAAATTTATATATTCTCATCTTTTTCTTCAATCACTGACAAAAAATGTACTCTATAAAAGTTAATATTTTTTTGACAATTCAAAATTGACCAGTATATCTGTTATTGCCTGCATTGACAAGTCCATAGCGAATTGTTTATAAGTTGTCTATGGTTATCATAAATTACCCTGACTTAAAGCTTATACATTATGAATCATTACCACATACTACAAAATGAGGTAGTTTTACTCCATTTATTATATCTTTCCCAAATATTCGCCAACATTCACTATCACTAGAATAATTTAAAAATGTTTGAAAAGTAGAATTATCAGAAAAATCAATAAATAAATCTTTAAACTTATTAATGTATATCCTATCAACATAAATATTTTCTGTTAATTCAAACCATTTTTTTGCCTTATCGTCAAACATATTGTTGTCCTTCAATTCCCAATCAAATGATTCAGGTACAATACCATTTTCTTTTGGTTCATAGATATCCTCGGATGCTACAATTATATTTCCTAATCTATTATTCACAATTCTCCAAGCACACTGCACATGAATTCGAAATTCATATACTTCTAAATTATGTATTCCCTTATATGTATCATCAATGTATTTACTCCCAAAGCCTAAACATAACATAGATGATGCCCTATCAATAACTCCTAATTTTTTCCCTTGCAATTTTTCTATTATATTACAATTGTCCATAATAATCCTCATTTCTTACCATCCTTTCTCTTCTCCAAATATAATTTTACTATTAATATAAAGTTTTCTCAGGTATAAATGTATAAAAATCATACTTCCTATATTTACCATCATCATACAATGGATATAAATATTAATTTATTTTTTTCCGTACATATATCAGAAATGTAATCCAAATGACTTTTATTATTGATACATGGAATAGCAAACTTACTATGTCCCATTAATTTGACAGACTTGCTATATTTAACTTACATAGCTGGTCTTGACTTCTAATTCTCTGTATTACAATGTGTTTTTTTAGGGTATTAGTTTTGAATCTATCATATATTCTCTGTTCATCAGTTCAATTTTTTCAACGTCAAGAAAAGATGCATCTGCTGTAATTATTTCTAATTCATTCACTATTCCTTCTATGATGTGCAACAAAAAAACAACTGGTGCTGTTGTCTTTTGATAACATATCATCTCAACAGGCACTCTTATATCAAGCGGAAATAACTTATTAACTTGTGAAGCAAACATCTTAATTGATAAAAAATCAAATCCAGACTCTTTTATAACTTGAATATTATTTAGTTGTTCTATTAATATTTCCCTACCTAAGAACTCTTTTTCCATAATATAATTTAGCCATTCTTTTTCTCTTTCTGACAATTTTTCCATAATTGTTCTCCTACTAATATTTTTATTATAATGCAATAGTGTTAGGTAATAAGACCATAATTTAAACCTGCTTGTGAGAAGGCTTAATTGTGATTGTGAATCCCTATACTTGTCTTCCAATTGCAATATCAGCTTCCATTAACACTCTCCAAAGTAATGGTTTTCACTGCTTAAAATTTTACCATATTTTCTATAATGTTTACTACAGAAATTTGATTTATTTGCTCTGTCCATATCAAAATTTAAGCCTGTCTGTCGAAAAGCTTACTTGTATATCCTTAATTATAAACTATACACAATTTCTTCAATTGAATCTGCACAACAATCAAATTCGTAATTACCATTACTATTCAGTACCCCTCTATACCATACCCCTATATCCTCTTTTGGCTCCATTATATAAAATCCATAAAATTTAATCATCTTTACCGGCGTTAATAACTCATATTTTTGTTTCATAAAAAAAGGCTCATTTGTTTTCTCAAAGCAATCATTATAGTAATATGAACCATTTTCAGATAATGCAAAACATTTTCCATTAATTTGCGAAACCACTATATAGTCATGCCCCAATAGCTCATTAAATATTTGTATTTCATTCTTTGTTAGCTTCATTTTGTCCACACTCCTAATTCAAAAGTATTAATTATAATTCATTCTAAAAGTATGCAATTTACCACTTATTTTATTAAATGTTTAAAATTTCAATTGTTGGTTCCCATTCAGTAACAATATCAATATTGTAATTACCTTTTTAATCTATCTTCTAATGGTAAACCATCTTCGCATGGCATATATGAAACTAGGTTGCTAATTTCTTCTGTATATTCAAACTCTTCATATACATCTTCTATTTAATAAAGTTATTTCATATAGTTTATAAATTGTGAAATCACCTTGTTCTAAAATCATATTATTACCTTGACTTATCATATTCTCTCGTAATCTTATAAATTCATTGAGGTTTTAACCTATCTGTCTCACAAAGTAACATGCGAAACTTAATATTTTCTCTTTTAGATAATTCTATATATTTTTCAATAAATGAATGATCATTACATACATCTACATAATCTGAATCATACCAAGACTTCTCAATATTTTCACCAAAAAAATCTTCAGATAATTCCGGAAAAATATTGTTCAAATACCAATTATCCCCTTCAACGCCTTTATAGTCTCTATTATCATCACGCTGAAAAATAATACCATTAATCATAGGATAATTTTCTCCAAATAATATATTTTATCTATATTCATATATCAGGTTGAAACGTTATAAAAATACTTAACGGCTACAAATATATCATACAATTTTTATCAGATAATTTTTTTATATTTTCTTCTTTTGTTATAGGAAAAATAACAACACAACCTTCATCTATCAACACATTAACTGTCTGAGATAGTTGTTCCCTTAGGTACTCGATATCACTTGAATTCATCCAAGGACAACAAAATATCCTTTTCCCATTTGCGTAGCCTATTGCTGCCGAGGCTTTCCATCGTTCAAAACCTACATAATTAATATTTCTTTCTATTCTTTCTGACGAAATATTAAACATTTTTTGAATTGTCAAAAAATCCTTGTCAATTAGTTGACACCTGACTCCATATTCAATTTGTTCTTTTATTGTTTTTTTATTAATCCTAATTCGATTACAAAACAAACTATTAATTCTATATTTATACAAATCATTACCAATATACCAACTAATATCTACTAATTCTCCAATATCTTTTTCAATACCATCTATATAAATTTTTCCTTCATAAAATTCAGTATTTCCTGTTATACCACAACTCAATGCAGCTCCACCTTCCCCAAACTCACCAATAATGCCATATAGATTTCCTACAGAAAACTCAAAATTCCTTTTCTGTAAACAATCTTGAACAACACCATAACGAAACAAATTACAATGTCCTCCAAAAGATACTCCTGAAAAAGTTATTTTTTCCAAAACTGCCACCACCTTTTGTTATTCTAGAATCCTACTTCAATAACATTAGATATCGAAATTGGTCCAGGTCTATCACTTACTATTGCTCAATATAATTGAATCACACATAGCTAACCATCATTCTAATTCAGAATTATCAATTACTGTATCATCATATAGGACAATTTATGTAAAACGAATTCTTTTGAATTAACTATACATTTCTTCATAAGTTTTTTCTAGTATATATGATTTATTGCCCACCGAAAAAAAT